>JAFEDM010000505.1 GCA_018241625.1 Pseudomonadota bacterium
GCATTGGTCCAGACGCCGGAGAGGTCCGCATGGCCGTCGGCGGCCCGCGGCAAGGCGTCGGCGGCGAACACCGGGCCAGCCGCCAAGGCGACGAGCATCAGAGACAGGCGGATGGCGCTTCGGACCACGTGGTTCCCCTCACGGACGGGGGTGACTTAACCCACCGTCGGGGCAGCCGCGCAAGCATCGCGCACGCAGGGCGCGCCAATCAGGCCAGATGCTCGGCCACCAGGCGCCCGATGTCGGCGAAGACGGCTGCGATCCGCTCCGGCTTCGGCGCGCCGCCCTGGGTGTAGGCGCAGATCACCACCGGCCGATCCGGCTTCGGCCACACGATGGCGATGTCGCCGGACGCGTCCTCGCCATTGTTGCCGGTCTTGTCGGCGATCCGCCAGGTCTTGGGCAGGCCGCCGCGCAGCCGGTTGTCACCCGTCCTGCAGTCGACCATCCAGCCGGTCAGCCGTGCGCGGGCCGCTGGCTTCAGCGCGTCGCCCAGCAACAGCTTGCGAAGATTGCCGGCCATCGCCGCCGGCGTGGTGGTGTCATGCGGGTCGCCCGGCGGCGAGCGGTTGAGTTCCGGTTCGTTGTGGTCCAGGCGCGAGGTGACATCGCCCAGGCCGCGCCAGAAGGCCGTCAGCCCGGCCGGCCCGCCGACCTCGGCCAGCAGCAGGTTGGCGCAGGTGTTGTCGCTCCACGACACCGCGCCGGCGCACATCTCCTCCACGCTCATCTCACCGCGCGCCAGGTTCTGCCTGGCGATGGGCGCGTAGCTCAGGAGGTCCGCCTCGCCGTAACGAATCTTGCGGTCGAGCTGCTCCCAGCCCTGGCCGACGCGGGTCAGCACCAGGGCGGCGAGCGACGCCTTGAAGGTGCTGCACATGACGAACCGCTGGTCGGCGCGCCAGGTGACCAGGGCGCCGCTCTTCAGGTTCTGGGCGAAGAGGCCGATCTTGCCGCCGGTCTCGCGTTCATAGGCGCCGAGGATCGGCGCGGCCCCGTCGGCCGCCAGCGCAGGCCCCCCCGCGAACAAGGCCGGGGCCGCGGCCAGCAGAGTTCGGCGGTGGATCGTCACCCGGCGGCTCAAAGCTCGAGCCGCGCGCGCCAGGCCGGGTCGACAAGATCGTGCGTCTCCGGGTGCTTCTTGATGTAGCCGGCGATGAACGGGCAGGCGGGCCGCACCATCAAGCCCTGTTCGCGGGCATAGCCCAGCGCCGCCTTGGCCAGACCGGAGCCCACGCCCTTGCCCTCGAAGGCGGGCGGCACCACCGTGTGCGGCAGCAGGATCGCGCCGGGCTGCAGCTCGTATTCGGCGAAGGCCACCTCGTCCCCCAGCGTCGCCTCGAAGCGGCGGGTCGCCTCGTTCATCACCACCTGGATCGGCTCGGCCATCCGGAACTCCTGACTGATGCGGCCTTCTTGACCCAGGCCGACCCGGAGGCCAAGGTCACAACGCAACGACGCAGCAGAGGAGGACGTCATGCAACCCCTTGCCACGAGCCTTCGCGTCGTCGCGCGCGCCGCCTGAGGGCGGCGAACCTCTCGCCACATCGGACGGGATTTCCGCGCGGTCGACGCCGAACCGGCTTTGACCTTCACATCACGGACATCTCGAAATGCTCACGCACTACGGCTGGAGCGACACGCTCCATCATGACTTCGCGCCGTTCGCGGCGCGCGGGCTCGCGCCCGCACGCGTCATCGCCCAGCATCGCGGCCTCTGGCGACTCGCGACGGACGCCGGCGAGACCGAGGGCCGGATTTCCGGCCGCTTCGCCCATGAGGCCGCCGCTCTTTCGAGAAATCGGGACGGCTATCCGGTCACCGGCGACTGGGTCGCCGCCGAGGCGTACGCCGACTTCGCGGTGATCGCCAGGGTGCTGCCGCGCCGCACCGCCTTCACCCGCCAGGCCGCGGGAACCGGGCAAACGGCGCAGGTGGTCGCCGCCAACATCGATGTGGCGCTGCTGACCGCGTCCATGAACGCCGACCTCAACCTGCGCCGGCTGGAACGCTACCTCGCCGCGACCTACGAGAGCGGCGCCGAGCCGGTGATCTTGCTGACCAAGGCGGACCTCTGCGCCGATCCGCAGCCGCTGATCGAAGCGGTCGAGGCCATCGCCTTCGGCGTTCCGGTGCTGGCGGTTTCGGCGGCCACCGGCGAGGGCCTTGCGGCGCTGGAAGCCTGGCTCAGGCCCGGGCGCACCGCCGTCCTCCTGGGCTCGTCCGGCGTCGGCAAGTCGACCCTGGTCAACGCGCTGGCCGGCGACGCCCGGATGGCGACCGCGGCGATCCGCGAGAGTGACGCGCACGGACGGCACACCACGACTCACCGCGAACTGGTCGCCCTGCCCTCCGGCGCGCTGATCCTCGACACGCCCGGGATGCGCGAGCTGGCGCTCTGGCAGGCCGAGGGCGGCGTGGAAGCGGTCTTCGCGGACGCGACCGACGAGGTGGCCCGGTTGGCCGAGCACTGCCGCTTTCGCGACTGCGCCCACGAGCGCGAACCCGGCTGCGCGGTCCAGGCGGCGCTGGCCGACGGGACCCTGGACGAGGACCGCTGGAAGAGCTTCCGCAAGCTCACCCGCGAATTGGCCCATGCTGTTCGCCAAGAAGACCCCTTGGCGCGGCAGGCCGAACGCAAGCGCTGGGCAGCGATCCACAAGGCCGGTCGGGCGCGGACGAAGGCGAAGCGGGAGATAGACGACTGAGGCAATCAGGGCCCCGAATCCGCCTAGCCTCAAGGGCCTCGGAGGAGGCGGCGGTCTTGCGCACCCTGATCATGAAAGGCCAGTCGCAGTACGGGGGCACGCGCCTGTTCTGCGACCACGCCGCGCGGGCCTTCGCGCGGCGCGGCCATCAGGTGGAGGTGCTGGACCTCGGCGCATTCGACAACGGCGGGCCGGCCATCCTGGCCCACGCCGCCAGCGCCGCGCGCTACGACCTGGTCTTCACGATCAACATCGCCGGCGAATTCCGGGACAGCCTGGGCCGCACGATCCCCGACCTCTACGGCGGCCCGCACGTGGTCTGGCATACGGACTACATCCTGTCCCAGGTCGCCCGGCTGCACGGCACGCCGAAATCGACGGCCATGCTGATGGTCGATCCGACCCAGGTGGCGGCGGTGAAGTCGATCTATGGCGAAGACCGCTTCGACCATCTGGGTTTCTTCCCGCATCCGGCGGTGGGCGAGCCCGCGCCGGACGATCTCAGCGTCGACGAGTTCATGGCCCGTCGGCCGATCGAGGTCCTGTGGTCCGGCAGCTTCCAGCAGCCGCAGGCGCCTTGGGCCGGCGTCGAGGGGCCGGCGCGGCAAGTGCTGCAGGACGCGCTCGACCTGGCGCTCAGCGTCGAATGGGCGCCGCCGCACGAGGCCCTGGACTTCGTCCTGAAATCGCGCGGCCTGGACCTGGCCGATCCCGCCAACCGCGGCGCGCGCGAGGCGGCCTATCTGGTGGACCTCGAGGTGCGCAAGACGCGTCGGCACGCCTTCCTGGAGGCCGTCGCGGCGACCGACGTGCCGGTGCGTATCTGCGGCGCCGGATGGGAAAGCGAGCTCCACCGGTTCCGGAACGCCGTCTACGAAGGCCCGGTCGAGATGACCCGCATGGCCGAACTGATGGCCCAGTCGCGCCTGGTGCTGAACACCAACGGCAACTTCGGCGCGGGGTCGCACGAACGGCCGTTCTCGGCCTCGCTGGCCGGGGCGGCGACCTTTTCCGACTTCAGCCACTACTACGCGCGAGTGTTCAGGCCCGGCGAAAACATCGAGCTGTTCTGTTGGCAGGACCTGGACGCCGGCATGGCCGCGCTCTCGGCCCTGGTCGCCGATCCCGAGCGCAGCTTCGCCTATGCCCGCAGCGCGAAGGCCGAGACCCTCGCCCACCACACCTGGGACCAGCGGGTCGGGCTGATCCTGGCCGCCGCCGACGCGGTGCGCCGTTAGACGACCACCTTGCGATACAGGTGCCACGAGGCGTGGCCCAGCACCGGCATGACGAAGACCAGGCCCACCAGGGCCGGGATCGAGCCCGCGACCAACAGGCCGGCGACGATGAGGCCCCACAGCGCCATGACGCCGGGGTTCTTGGCCACCGCCTTCACCGAGGTCCCGATCGCCACCCACATGTCGACGTCGCGGTCCAGCATCAGCGGAAACGACACGACGCCCATGGCGAAGGCGACGACGGCGAACAGGAAGCCGATGCCGATCCCGCCGACGATCAGGCCGCCGCCGGCCTGGGTCCAGAACAGATTCTGCTCGAAGGCGCGGATGGTCGGCGGCGCGGCCGGGCCCAGCAGCGCCAGGTTCAGCTCATAGGCCGCCCCCATCCAAAGGCCGAAGAGCAGCAGGAAGAGCGCGCCAAGGCCCAGGATCGAGCCGATGGCCGGCGAGCGCAGCACCTTGAAGCCATCGGCCCAGGTGACGCGCTGGCCCATCTCGCGCCGCCGGCTCATCTCATAGAGGCCGATGGCCGCCACCGGGCCCACCAGGGCGAAGCCGGAGGCCAGCGGGAAGATCATCGGCAGCAGGGCGTAGTTGGCCGCGAACGCCGCCAGCATCAGACCGGCCACCGGATAGATCAGGCCGATGAACAGGATGTCGTCGCGCAGCGCGCCCATGTCGGCCATGCCGGCCTTCAGCGCATCCATCAGGTCGCCGGCGGCGATCTTGCGGACTTCAGGGATCGCCTGGCCCACGTGCCGCGCCGGGTTGGGCGTGAAGACGCGCACCGCGGCGACGACATTGTAGCTGAAGTTCTCCAGCGCATATTCGGCGGGGTTTTCGACGTGGTTCTCGGTCTGCGGCGTCATCAACGACCTCCCGGACTTAGGGGTCCAGGTCATGGTCGGTGCGTCGTGGGCCCGAACTCTGACGATACCAATCGGGCGCGCGCGGCGGTGAGGCCACAACCCAGACGGATTGCGCACACCCTACCACGACGTGCAGGCGGCGTCCCCTCGCCTCTATCCGCTCATCCCCGCGCAGGCGGGGACCCAGGCTGACTTGCAGAAAAACAAAGGCGCTCCGGACGACCCGAAGCGCCTTTGCAGAGTTTCGAACCCAGCTTGGATCCCCGCCTCCGCGGGGATGAGCTGGACTAGTTTCTAGCGGTGTCGACCAGCTTGTTCTTGGTGATCCAGGGCATCATGGCGCGCAGGCGCTGGCCCACTTCCTCGATCTGGTGCTCCGAGCCGCGCCGGCGCGTGGCCTTGAAGCTGGGCGCGCCGACGGCGTTCTCCTGCATGAAGTCGCGCACGAAGCGGCCGGACTGGATGTCCTCCAGCACGCGCTTCATCTCGGCCTTGGTGTCGGCGGTGACGATGCGCGGGCCGGTCACATACTCCCCGTACTCCGCGGTGTTGGAGATCGAGTAGTTCATGTTGGCGATGCCGCCTTCATAGATCAGGTCGACGATCAGCTTCACCTCGTGCAGGCACTCGAAATAGGCCATCTCCGGCGCGTAGCCGGCTTCCACCAGGGTCTCGAAGCCGGCGCGGATCAGCTCCACCAGGCCGCCGCAGAGCACGGCCTGCTCGCCGAACAGGTCGGTTTCGCATTCCTCGCGGAAGTTGGTCTCGATGATGCCCGAACGCCCGCCGCCGATCGCCGAGGCGTAGGCCAGGCCCAGGTCCATGGCGCCACCCGTCGGGTTCTGGTGCACGGCGATCAGGCACGGCACGCCGCCGCCCTTCTGATACTCGCCGCGCACCGTGTGGCCGGGGCCCTTGGGCGCGACCATCAGCACGTCGACGCCGGGCGCCGGCTCGATCAGGTTGAAGTGCACGTTCAGGCCGTGGGCGAACAGCAGGGCCGCGCCGTCGCGCAGGTTGGGCGCGATCTCGGCGTTGTAGATGCCGCGCTGCAGCTCGTCGGGGGCCAGCACCATCAGCGCGTCGGCCCACTTGGCGGCCTCGGCCACGCTCATCACCGGCAGGCCGTCGGCCTCGACCTTCTTGGCGGTGGCCGAGCCCGGCTTCAGGGCCACGGCGACATTCTTCACGCCGGAATCCTTCAGGTTCAGCGCGTGCGCCCGGCCCTGCGAGCCATAGCCTACGATGGCGATCTTCTTGTCCAGGATGCGGGAAAGGTCGGCGTCGCGGTCATAGTAGACGCGCATGATTGTTCTCCTGGATGGTCAAGAAGTGCTGCGCCTGCGCAACGCAGGTGCGGGAAAGCCGGGGGTGTGAAGCGGTTTTTTGCCCAATCGTCAAGCGAGAGGGCATTGGGCAAGTGCGCTCGGCCCGCGCCTTGGCGGACGCCCGCTGGCGCTCGATGAAACGTTCCAGCCTGGCGGCATAGGCCAGGCCGGACTTGCGCGACGGGCCGGTCATAGCCTCAGCCTCGCCATGGCCACGGAGTCCACATAGGCGCCGTTCCGCCAGGCGTAGGCGCGATAGAGCCCTTCACGCTCGAAACCGAAACGCTCGTAGAGGGCGATGGCGCGGGCGTTGTCAGCATAGGCGCTGATCTCGATCCGCTTGAGCTGCAGCCAGTTGTCGGCCAGGTCGAGCACCGCCGCGATCAGAGCCGAGCCCGCGCCACGGCCGGCGTAGTCATCATGGACGGCGATCCCGAACTGGGCGGCGTGGCTGCGGCGGTTTTCGAACCGGTCGAGCCCGATGGCGCCGATCACCTTGCCCTCGATCACCGCCACCAGCCGGGTGAGGTTCGCGGGCGACGCGGCGAACCGCTTCTGGCGCGCGTCCAGTGAGGTGTAGGGCAGTTGCAAGGTGCCGGCGTAGGCCCGGGGCTGGTTCCAGGCCTCGGTCAGGTCCGGCAGGTCGGCCGGCTCCATGGCGCGGATCAGGATGTCCGGTCTTCGTGTCGGCGCCTGGGAATTGGGCGGGTCCATCTGTCGTCTCCGGTTGGCGGGAGGCGGACAGGGCCAAAGAAAAAGCCCCGTCCGGTTCCGGCGGGGCTGCGTCTGGTCGGTTGGTGCGGGTTAGGTTCCTAGCGCACAACGTCCCTCGCCGGCTCGCCGGAGGCGGTCGGTGCAAGGAGTACGAGGGCGAAGCGCATGGAACGCATGCGCCTCTCATAGCCGTTTGGACGAAGCTTGGCAAAGCATGGCAGCCTCGCGTCCATGATCGAGGTCACGCCCTCCATCCAGCTCGCCGACGACGAGTTCCAGGTGCGCGCGGTGCGCGCCTCGGGGCCTGGCGGCCAGCATGTGAACAAGGTCTCCACGGCCGTGGAGCTGCGCTTCGACGCGCGCGGCTCGCCCAGCCTGCCGGAGGACGTCCGCGCCCGCCTGTATCGCCTGGCCGGCAGCCGGCTGACCCAGGAAGGCGTGATCGTCCTGGTCGCCCAGACGCGCCGCAGCCAGGAGATGAACCGCGCCGAGGCGGTGGACCGGATGCTGGACCTGATCCGCAAGGCCGCCGAGCCGCCGCCGCCGCCTCGCAAGAAGACCAGGCCGACCTACGCCTCGAAGCTGAAGCGGCTGGAGGGCAAATCGCGGCGGTCCGGCATCAAGGCCGGGCGCGGTCGGCCGCGCGGTGACGACTAGCTGCGCCTGGGCTAGGTTGCCGCCGCGGGTGGCCGGGGAGCGTTCGTGAGCTTTGAACTGGAAGCGGCGGCGGCGGATTCGCTCGCGCACCTGGCGGGCGGCAAGCACAAGCAGATGCCGCCGCACGGCTCACGCTGCAAGAACTGCAATTCCGAGCTGGTCGGCCCCTATTGCCACGTCTGCGGCCAGGACGCCGACCTGCACAAGCGCTCGATTCTTCACCTCATCTACGAGGCGTTCGAGGGGCTGTTCGAGTTGGACGGACGGCTCTGGCGTACGCTGCCGGCCCTGTTCTTCCGGCCCGGCGGCCTGGCGCGCGACTACATGGAAGGCCGCATCGTCCGCCACATCCCGCCGTTCCGCGCCTTCCTGGTGGCCCTGGTGGTTTTCATCTTCGCCGCCCAGAACATGACCCACCGCTCGACGGTGATCAGCCAGGCGAACGTGGCGCGTGAGAACGCCAAGCTGGCCACGCCCCAGGGCCGCGCCGAGGCCGCCGCCAAGCGCCGCACCGACGCCGCCAAGGAGCTGCAGGACGAGCTGAACGAGGCGGCCGCCGACCGCGATGGGCAACTGAAGGACAAGGACGTCAGCCGCGAAAGGACCTTGGCGGCCTACGATCGCCAAGCCGCCAAAGCCCAGGCCCGCTACCAGCGCAACCTGCATCGGGCCGACCGGGTGGCCCAGGGTCTGCCGGCGAAGGATCCGGCGGAAGCGCAGACGTCGCCGCCCGGCGCGGAGAAGTGGTTCCAGCGCGGCATCAAGAAGGCCACGGACAATCCGGACCAATACTGGAACGTGGTGTTCGACTGGGGTCACCGCGCCGCGGTGGTGTTGCTGCCGATCGTCGGGCTGTCGCTGGCCCTGGTCTATCGGCGGCGCAAGGACCTCTTCATCTACGACCACCTGACCGTGGCCATGAACCTCTTGTCGTTCGGCTTCCTGGTCAGCGCGGTGGGCTTCCTGCTGCCGTTCAGCGCCATGGGCTGGTATTTCGCGACGGCGGCGGTCTGGAGCCTGGTGAACCTCTTCCAGACCCTGCGCGGCGGCTACGGCTCCAGCGTCGCGGGCGCGGCGATCAAGACCCTCCTCGTCTGGTCGATCACCGGCTTCGCCTCGGCCATGCTCCTGACTGGCCTCCTGGTGCTGGCGGTGGCTACGATCTAGGCCGAACCTCGCCTGTGGCGCGATTTCGCCGCAATGGCCTATAAGCTGGCCATATGGCTGTTCCTGTTCGTCTGCTCGCCGCCGCCGCCCTGTGCGCGGTCTCTGTCGCCGCCTGCGCGCCCTCCCTGGGTCCGCCGCCGCCCGGCGCCCATTTCCGTCCCGGTCCGGCGACGCCGCCGCCGCCGCCGAACGACGACGCCTTCCGCGCCAGCGACTTCGCGTGGTCGCAGGCGCCGGGCAAGAACACCCTCTCCGGCACGCTGAGCCACGTGGGCGCCGTTCGCTACACCTGCGCCGGCCTCACCGTGGTGGCGACCCCGGAGACCCCCTGGTCGCGCAAGCGGATGATGGTTCTCTACAAGTCCGACCAGCAGGCGGCGCTCACCGCCGACGACGTGCGCAGCCGCCAGAACCTGGCGCCGCCCGGCGATTCCGACCCCTATGTGAAGCGCGCCAAGTGCGACGCCGCCAACCACTTCGTCTTCTCCGGCCTGCCGGACGGGGCCTGGTATCTGGTGACGCTGGCCAAGCCCGCGCCGGGCCAGAGCGGCCCCAACCTGGCGATGATGCGACGCGTGGTGACCCGCGGCGGCAAGGTCACGCCGTTCGAACTCTAGGCATGCCGAAGCCTTCTCCCCTTGAGGGAGAAGGTGGCTTGCGCAGCAAGACGGATGAGGGGTCGCTCGGGTGGAACCGGCGACCCCATTTCCTTGGTTGGCGAGAGGTCCGATTTCCCGCTCATCCGTCGGCCATCCGGCCGACACCTTCTCCCGTAAGGGGAGAAGGAACCTATCAGTGGACCTTCGCCCGGCCGATCACCAAGCTGTCCTGGTCGGCGGTGACGTCGATCACAGAGCCGTCCTCGAACTCGCCGGCCAAAAGCTTGCGGGCGATCGGGTCGATCAGTTCCTTCTGGATCACCCGCTTCAGCGGCCGGGCGCCATAGACCGGATCGTAGCCCTTGTCGGCCAGCCAGTGGGTGGCGGCCGTGTCGAGGGAAATGGTCATGCGCCGGTCGGCGAGCAGCTTGTCGACCCGCTGGAGTTGGATCTTGACGATGTCGTCCATCTCCGCGCGGCCCAGCCGCTTGAAGAGGATGGTCTCGTCGATCCGGTTCAGGAACTCCGGCCGGAAGTGACGCCGGACCACCTCCATGACCGAGGCGCGGGCCTCCTCCACGTCCTGGTCGTCGTCGAGGGTGGCCAGGAACTCCGAACCCAGGTTCGAGGTCATGACGATGATCACATTGCGGAAGTCCACCGTACGGCCCTGGCCGTCGGTCAACCTGCCGTCGTCCAGCACCTGCAGCAGGACGTTGAACACATCCGGGTGGGCCTTTTCGACCTCGTCGAACAGCACGACCTGATAGGGCCTGCGCCGAACGCTCTCGGTCAGGGCGCCGCCTTCGTCGTAGCCGACATAGCCCGGAGGCGCGCCGATCATCCGGCTGACCGAGTGCTTTTCCATGTACTCGCTCATGTCGAGGCGCGTGATCGCGCTCTCGTCGGCGAACATGAACTCGGCCAGCGCCTTGGTGAGCTCGGTCTTGCCGACGCCCGTGGGACCAAGGAACAGGAAGGAGCCGATCGGCCGGTTGGGGTCGTGCAGGCCGGCGCGCGCACGGCGCACGGCGTCGGAGACGGCTTCCAGCGCCTCCTCCTGGCCGACCACGCGCGAGCGCAGGGCGTCTTCCATCTTGAGCAGCTTCTCGCGCTCGCCCTCCAGCATCTTCTCGACCGGCACCCCGGTCCAGCGGGAGACGACGGCGGCGATCTGCTCGGCGTCCACGACCTCGGGCGAGACGGCGCCGGGCTCGGCCTTGGCCTCTTCCTCGGCCAGGCGCTTTTCCAGCGTCGGAATCTCGCCATAGGCGATCTCCGAGGCGCGCTGCAGCTGGCCGCTGCGCTGGGCGTTCACCAGCTCGGCGCGCAGCCTTTCGAGCGCCTCGCGCAGTTGGGCCGATGACGACACCTTTTCCTTTTCGGACTTCCAGCGGGCCGACATCTCGGCCGACTGGCCTTCCAGGTCGTCGAGTTCGTCCTCCAGCTTTTCCAGCCGCGCCTGGGAGGCCGCGTCGGTCTCCTTGGTCAGGGCCTCGCGCTCGATCTTCAGCTGCACGATGCGCCGGTCGATCTCGTCCAGCTCCTCGGGCTTGCTGTCGACGGCCATGCGTACGCGGCTGCCCGCCTCGTCCATCAGGTCGATGGCCTTGTCCGGCAGGAAGCGGTCGGTGATGTAGCGGTTGGAGAGCGTCGCCGCCGCCACGATGGCGCCGTCGGTGATCCGCACCCCGTGGTGCAGCTCGTACTTCTCCTTCAGCCCGCGCAGGATGGAGATGGTGTCCTCCACCGCGGGTTCGGTGACGAACACCGGCTGGAAGCGCCGGGCGAGCGCGGCGTCCTTCTCCACATGCTTGCGGTACTCATCCAGCGTGGTCGCGCCGACGCAGTGCAGCTCGCCGCGCGCGAGCGCCGGCTTCAGCAGGTTCGACGCGTCCATGGCGCCGTCGGTCTTCCCGGCGCCGACCAGGGTGTGCATCTCGTCGATGAACAGGATGATCGAGCCCTCGGCGGCGGTGACTTCGCCGAGCACGGCCTTCAGCCGCTCCTCGAACTCGCCGCGGTACTTCGCGCCGGCGATCAGGGCGCCCATGTCGAGCGCCATCAGCTGCTTGTCCTTCAGGCTCTCCGGCACGTCGCCGTTGACGATGCGCAGGGCCAGGCCCTCGACGATGGCGGTCTTGCCAACGCCGGGCTCACCGATCAGCACGGGGTTGTTCTTGGTGCGGCGGGAGAGCACCTGGATCGTGCGGCGGATCTCCTCGTCGCGGCCGATCACCGGGTCCAGCTTGCCGTCGCGGGCGGCCTGGGTGAGGTCGCGGGCGTAGCGCTTGAGCGCGTCGTAGCCTTCCTCGGCCGAGGCGCTGTCGGCGGTCTTGCCCTTGCGCAGGGCGACCGCGGCCTCCTCCAGGCCCTTGGGCGAGACGCCGGCGTCCTTCAGGGCGCGCGCGGCCTCGCCGCCATCCTTGGCGATGGCGATCAGCAGGCGCTCGGTGGTGACGAAGGCGTCGCCAGCCTCCTTGGCGCCCAGCTCGGCGCCGGCGAAGACGCGGGCCGTCTCGGGCTTCATGTAGAGCTGGCCGGAGCCGCCCTCGACCTTCGGCACCTTGGCCAGCAGCTGGTCCACGGCCGCGTCGGCCGCATCGGGCCGCCCGCCGGCGCTCTGGATCAGGGCGCGGGAAAGCCCGTCCTTCTCCTCGAGCAGCACCTTCAATAGGTGCTCGGGTGTGAGTTGCTGGTGGCCGCGCGCGAGCGCCAGGCTCTGCGCCGACTGGATCGCCTGTTTGGCGCGGTCGGAATAGACGTCGATGTTCATCAGGTCCCCTTGGTAGGCGGATTAGCCCGGGGAAGCCTTGATCAAGCACAACCCCAAGCCATCCCGATGTAGTGTGGCGAATGGGCCACACAAGCCTCCGCCGGAAAGCTAGTTCAGCGCCCTCTTCGCCTTCGGCTCCGGCGGCAACGGCGCGATGGGGACGCCGTCCTCGACCAGTTCGCGCACCTCCTGCGAGGTGGCCTGGCCGTAGATGCCGCGCTCCTCGGCCTTACCCTCGTGGATGGCGCGGGCCTCGCTGGCGAAGGCGTCGCCGACGTCGTCGAAGTTTTCTTCCACGTGGCGGCGGACGGCCGACATGGCCTCCATCATCATCTGGTGGTTCTGGGCCGGGGAGTTGTTCTGGCTGCGGTTCTTCGTGCCGGCCACCGCCGGGGCCATGATCGCCTTCCTCACCGCCTTGGAGCCGCAGATCGGGCAGTCGAGCAGCCCGCGCGCCTGCTGGTCGTCGAAGTCGGCCGAGGCGCCGAACCAGCCTTCGAACTCGTGCTCGTGGTCGCAGGTGAGGGCGTAGCGGATCATGCGAGCTGGGCGGGTTCGTTGAAGGCGCGGGCGTTGACCAGGTTCGGGATCGCGGCGCGCGCCTTGGCGGCGGCGGGCAGGTCCAGCTCAGCGATCAACACGCCGGGCTCGTCGTGGTCCAGGGCCGCGATCACCTCGCCCCAGGGCGCCACGGCCAGGGAATGACCCCAGGTGCCGCGGCCGTCCTCGTGCTTGCCGCCCTGGGCCGGCGCAAGCACGAAGGCCCCGGTCTCGATCGCCCGGGCGCGCATCAGCACGTCCCAGTGCGCCGCGCCGGTCGGCCGGGTGAAGGCCGCCGGAATGGTCATCACCTCGGCGCCCGCCAAGGCCAGGGCGCGATAGAGCGCCGGGAAGCGTAGATCGTAGCAGACCGTCATCCCGAGCTTCAGGTCGCCCGCCCTGGCGGTCACCGCCCGGCTTCCCGGCTCATAAGTCGCCGACTCCCGGGCCGTCTCGCCGGTGGGCAGGTCGACGTCGAACATGTGCAGCTTGTCGTAGGTGGCCGTGACGGCGCCGTCGGGCGAGATCAGCGCCGAGCGGTTGGCGGCCTTGCCATCCTCGCGCTTCACCAGGGCCGAACCGACAAGGACCCAGACGCCCAATTCCTTCGCGGCGTCGCGCAGGCCCCGGACCACGACATCGTCTTCCAGGCTGGTCAGCCGCGGCAGCAGGGTCTCGCGATCCTTCTGCAGGATGTTCGTCCCCTCCGGCGTGGCGATGAACCGCGCGCCCTGCGCGGCCGCCTCGCGCACCAGCGGCAGGACGTGCGCCAGGGCTGCGGCCTGCGTCGCAGGCGTACGGGTCTGGATCAGGCCAACCTTCATGCGGTCAGCATATAGTCGGGAGAATGGAAAAGCTTAAGCCGCCGCCTGCAGCATGGGGTCGAGCTTGCCCTCGCGCTCCAGGGCCATCATGTCGTCGCAGCCGCCGATGTGCTGCTCGCCGATGAAGATCTGCGGGAAGGTCGCCCGGCCATGCGCGCGCTGGATCATCTCCTGGCGCTTGGCCGGATCGAAGGCCGCCTCGATCTCGGTGAAGTCCACGCCCTTGCGCTCCAGCAGGTCCACCGCGCGCACGCAGTAGGGGCAATAGGGCTTGGTGTAGATGGTGACGTGGGACATGGCGTTACGGTACGGCGCTCTCAGTCTAGTCGTCGCGGAACGTTCATATAGCGAGTCTCGACATCTCTTTAACCCGTGCGACCACTGCGACATCCACCCGCACGGCGCCTGCGGCCTTCAACGCCCGCGCGCAGCCCTCGGCGGTGGCGCCGGTGGTCATCACGTCGTCGATCAGCAGGATCCGTTTGCCGGCCACCTGGGCCGCGCGCCGCGGCGGGACCTCGAACGCGCCGGCGACGTTGCGCTTGCGGCCCGAGCCGGACTTGCCGCCCTGGCTCTCGGTGGCGCGGCGGCGGACGAGCGCGTCGGGCAGGTATCCGAGCCCGGTCATGGCGGCCAGCGGCCGGGCGATCTCGGCGGCCTGGTTGTAGCGGCGGCTGAGCAGGCGGGCGGGATGCAGCGGGACGGGCGCGATGGCGTCGGCGTCGTCGATCAGCGGCCGCGCCGCGCGCGACAGCCAGCGGGCGAACATCGGCGCGAGGTCCGTGCGGTCGGCGTGCTTCAGCTTCAGGATCGGCTCGCGGCTGACCTCGTCGTAGAGGCAGGCCGCGCGCGCAGCGTCGAAGGCCGGCGGTTTCGCCAGACAGGCGGCGCAACGCGAGCCGATGTCGAACTCGAAGGGCACGCCGCAGCCGTCGCAGACCGGCCCGTCCAGGAAGTGGATCCGGCTCCAGGCCGCCGCCGACAGCCCGCCGGCCAAGGCCGCGCCGCCATCAATCGCCTGCGGCGGAAAGATCAGGTCCAGCGCGCCGCGCGCCAGGGCCCACGTGCGCGGCCCGGGTTTCAATCGCCAAGCCCCTTCAAGAAATCTCGGGAAGACGCCATCTTCCGCCCGCAATGTCGGCTCCCCCTCGCCTCTTCGACCGCGCCCTGCGCAGGAAACGCCTCGACCGTGCCGCGCCGGGCTTCACGGACGCCGATTTCCTGCAACGCCGCGCCGCCCTCGACCTTGTCGAGCGTCTCGAGGCGATCATGCGGGACTTCCCCGTGGCCGTCGACCTCTCCGCGCACCGGGGCGCGTTCCGCGAGGCCCTGTCCGAAAGCGACGCCACCCGACGCCTCGGCCTGCTGGTGGAGGCGGACCTGTCGGCGGCGATGCTGGCCGGACGCGGCGGCCCGCGCCTGGTCGCGGACGAGGAGCGCCTACCCTTCGCGCCGGCCAGCCTGGACCTTGCCGTCACCACCTTCGGCCTGCACTGGACCAACGACGTGGTGGGCGCGCTGATCCAGATCCGCCAGGCGCTGAAGCCCGACGGCCTGCTGCTGGCGGCCTTCCTGGGCGGGGCGACCCTGACCGAACTGCGCCAGGCGCTCACCCAGGCCGAGGACGAGCTCTGGGGCGGCGCGGGCAGCCGCGTCTCGCCCTTCGCCGACAGCGCCGACGCCGCAGGCCTCTTGCAGCGCGCCGGCTTCGCCCTGCCCGTCGCCGATGTGGATCGGGTCAACGTCAGCTACGAACATCCGCTCAAGCTCTTCGCCGACCTGCGCCAGATGGGCGAGACCAATGCGCTCGCCGACCGCCATCCGCGCGCTCTGACCCGCGGCCTGATCGCCCGCGCCAGCGAGATCTACGCCGAGCGGTTCGCCGGCCCGGACGGGCGCGTCCCCGCCACCTTCGAGATCGTCACCCTCACCGGCTGGGCGCCGCACGAGAGCCAGCAGCAACCGCTGCGGCCCGGCTCGGCTAAGATGCGCCTTGCCGACGCTCTCGGGACTACCGAACATCCGCTGCCCCGAGAGGAATAGGCCGCGTCGTCTCACCGCAGGCCTAAGGCTGAGCTCGCTAACACCGCGGTAAGCAAACCTCGCGACAACTGACCACGGCGGCGCCGCGACCAGCTTCGGCCAGGTTGGCGCTTATGGGGGACGCTCGCTCGCGGGGGTCTGGATGACGAACCGATTGAAGACGCCGGCTCTGGCCGGTCTGGCCCTGTTGCTGGCGAGCTGCGCCAGCCAGCCGCCACCGCAACACCATGTGGCGACGCGCGGCCCGATCGGACGGCCGATGACGCCGGCCGCGCCCATGGCTTCCGTCACTCCGGCCGCCGCCGAGCGCAGCCTGGTCGCCGAAGCCAGCGCTTTCGAGAGCTTCATGCGCCACGCCCGTGGCATCGACCCGGCGTTCGGCGGCTCGGCCGAAGTGGGCCAGGCGCTGCAGACCGGCGCGGCGCACGAGCCACGCGAGTTCGAGGCCGGCATGGTCGCCTACGCCGCGCTGGCCGCCCTGCAGGAGCCGCGTTTCGTCGCCGCCGTCCGCGCCGAGAAGGATCGCGCCGGGCTCACCCAACGCCTGGTCGCCGATCCGCATGCCGCGCTCTCGATCCCGGGCGGCGATGCCGCCGGCGCCCGCGCGGCCGGTGCGCTCTATGCCCAGGGCTCCGGCCTCGCCCTCGACGGCGAGAAGGTCAAGCGCGCCTCCTATTCGCTGCAGAAACAGGCCTGGTCGAAGGCTGTGGCCCACGACCACGCCGGCGAGCTGGCGCAGGTGAAGCGCATCTCCGCCGCCAGCTATCGCCCCGGACGCGACGACGCCCAGGCGCTGCAAGCCTCGCTCGCCGAGGGCGGCCGCCGCCCCGGCGCGCCCGGTTCGGCTGTCAGCCGGGGCGTGGCGCTGGCGGCGCTTTCGGTGCTGGGCGAGGAGTCCCGCGGCCGCAGCCTGATGAGCGAGCCGCACACTGGATCGTGCCTGCACATGGCCAAGCTCAACCTCTACCAGTGCCTGGCCAGCGCCGGGCCGCGCTATGAGGATGTCTACTGCCTGGGCCAGCACGCCATGATCGACACGGGCCAATGTGTCGTGGACGCGACCCGCGCGCCGCATCAGGTCGCCAGCCGCTGAAGGAACGTCCACAGCACGCCGCCCGTTAGCTAGGCCTCACGAGAGGAGGCATTCGAATGGGCCAGCAGACGCCGAGCGGCCAAGGCCAGAAGGACAAGGACCTGCACCCCGGCATGATGGGTGATGGGACCGAGGAGCAGAACCTCAACCAGAAGGGCGATCCGTCCGCGCGGATCACCAAGGAAGAGGTCCAGGAGGCCTTCGAGGACCAGGACAAGACGTCCAAGCACTAGGTCGTCCGCCATGCGCCCGGCCAGCCAGGCGGGGCGCATGGCGATCTCTGTCAAAGCCGCCGCGGCGTTGATCCGCAGCGCGGCCTTGAACGCCGAGGCCTCTGAGGCGCTAGTCTCCGATCAGGTGCAGCACAACCTCGCGCCGATGGGGCCGTGCGCGGTGCTCGAAGAGGTAGATCCCCTGCCAGGTCCCCAGAGCCAGGCGGCCCTCCACCAGCGGGATGGCGAGATTGACGCCGGTAAGCGCGCTGCGCAGGTGCGCCGGCATGTCGTCCCGCCCTTCGTCCTGATGGCGATAGTCCCGGCTCTCCGGCGCCATCTTCGCCACCCAGTCCTCCAGGTCGCGCGCCACGTCCGGGTCGGCGTTCTCCTGGATCAGCAGGGACGCTGAGGTGTGGCGGCAGAAGAGGGTGAGCAGGCCGGTGCGCAGGTTCTGCTGACCAACCCAGGCCGCGACCTCCCGCGTGATCTCGTGCAGGCCCGGCCGCTCGGTCCGCACGCTCAGGGCGTGGACCGCCTGGCGCATCAGATCAGGTCCCGCAGCCAGGCCACCAGCGGCGCATCGGCCGGCGGCATCTCGTAGTCGCCCAGCCGATTGGGCTTCGCCCAGGCCAGCGCCGCGTGCTCCTTGGCGACGATCCGGCCCGACCAGCGACGGCAGAGATAGAGCGGCATCAACAGATGGAAGCTTTCGTACTCGTGGCTGGCGAAGACGAAGGGCGCGAGACAGGCCTGGGTGACGGAAATGCCCAACTCCTCCTGCAGTTCGCGGATCAAGCAGGCTTCGGGCGTCTCGCCGGCCTCGACCTTGCCGCCGGGGAATTCCCACAGGCCGGCCAGTTGCTTGCCCTCCGGCCGCTGGCAGATCAGCACCCGGCCGTCGGCGTCGATCAGGGCCGCGGCGGCGACCAGCAGCATCGGTTTGATCGTCTGGAGTTCGGTCATGCGCCGGCCGCCGGCGTCTTGGGCGCCGTGCGCAGCGAGCCTCTTGTGGCCGGATCCTGCTCGCCCCAGCCGTAGGCCTTGACCAGTGCGTGCTGGATTTCCTGCACCAGGGCCGCTCCGGCCTCGCCGTTGGTCATGATCACCACACCCTGGCGCGGGCCGTCGAGGAAGGCGAAAGCCTCGCAGCGGAAGCCGACGTTGCCGCCGGTGTGGCGGATGTAGGGGTGGCCGCCCCGGCGGCCGATCTCGACGCCCAGGCCATAGTTGGCGTCCACCGGCGTCATCATCGCCTTGGCGCTGGACGGGTTCAGCAGGGCGTGGGGCCGGCCCGCATAGGCGTCCTGCAGGGCGATATAGAAGCGGCCGTAGTCCGATGGCGTGGTCCACAGACCCGCGGCGGCATATTCCGGATAGGTGTTGCGCGCGCCTGGGATCACCGCGCCCTTGATGTCGTGGCCGCTGGCCGCTTGGGCCGCCAGTGACGGCGGCAGGGGCTGAGCGAAGGTGGAGCGGCGCATTCCGGCCGGCCGCAGGACGAGCTCGTCAAGCAAAACCGGATAGGGCTTGCCGCCCGCCTCCACCATGGCCAGCTGCGCCACGGTGTAGCCGCCGCCGGAATAGGCGTAGGCGCCGCTGGGGGCCTCGAACGAGCGGATCGGCGGACTGTTGGCGGGCGCGGCGCCGTCCAGGATTTGCACCAGGGTCGGCACGGGCTCGCCGGCGGGGTAGCCCTGGAAACCGCCCACCGTCAGCCCCGCGGTATGGCTCAGCAGGCGGCGCAGGGTGACCTTCTGCGTCGCCGTGTAGGTGCTGGCCGGAACGCGCCAGGCCTTCAGCCGCCCGTTGATGTCGCTGTCCAGGTCGAGCTTGCCCTGTTCCACCAGGCGCAGGGCCGCGGCCGCCGCCAACGCCTTGCTGGTGGAGGCGGCCTGGAAGAGCGTGTCCGGCGTCACCGCTGGCCCGCCGCCCGCCGCCGCGACGCCGTAGGCGCGGGCCCACTTCACCTTGCCGTCCTCGATGAAGGCGATGCTGACGCCCGGCACATGCAGCGCGGCCATCCGCTCGGCGAGGGTCACGGTGTCGGGCGGGGTCTTGGCGGAGGCCGGCGTCAGCTGCGTCTCCAGCGCGGTGATGGCGGCTTGGTCGGCCACGGAGAGCGGCGCGGCCTGGGCCAGGCCGGTCAACGCCAGCACCAGGGCGACGGCAAGGCTCAGTCGTTTCATTCGGCGCCCTCCGGTGATTCCGCGCGCCATTCCTTCACGGGCGCGTCGCGGATGGCAACAGGCGGGCCTAGGGATTGAAGTTGAAGCCGATCAGGTTGCCGTCCGGGTCCTGGACCACGAAGTCTTGCGCGCCCCACGGCTGGCGCTTGAGCGGTTGGTAGAAGGTCACACCCGCCGCCTGGTATTCGCCGTAGAGCGCTTTCACGTTCGGGGCCTCGACAGTGATCGGGATCAGCTGCTCCCTGGCCCGGACGTCACCGGCGTAGACTTGCGACTCCACGTGCCGCAGGCCGATCCGCGCGGCGCCGCGCTGCAGGACGCCGAAGAAGGCCGGCTGGCCGTAGGTAAAGGCCACGCCGAAACCCAGCTTCTCCTGAAAGAAGACCAGCGCCCGCTGGAAGTCCGAGACGAACAGGGTGGGCTCGGCAGGGCCGAGGTCTCGATCGTCCGCAGCACCGCCCGCCCTCGGCTCGGCCGCGGCGCCTGCGATCAGCTCCGCCCAGGTCTCGTACCCCGCTTCGCGCGCCAGCAGCTCCTGAGCCTCCGCCAGGGGGAATGGCCGTTCGAGGATCTGCTGATCGGTCAGACCGGCGCACTTCGGCAGGCCTGCGCGAATCCGCGCGGCGACCGTCCAGACACCGTCTCGGTGCCAGCGGACGAGTTGCTTGGCCTGTTTCTTCAGGGTTTCCAGCTTGGGCATGGGCGCGTTCCTGAGGTGTCTGTTGAGGTAGGCGGGCCTTGCCCTTTCAGCTCAACGCCGATGCGCCCTACAGGAACGATCGGACTTTCCCGCACGTGAGTCCCAAAGGCAACAGGCCGCGGCGAAACCGCCGCCGTGGGTTGACTTCGCAGTTGCGAAATACGATGTGCAAGCCGCGCCCGCTCCGGCAGGCGTTCTCGGCGCTCCAGCCGCGTGGGGCCTCAGCTTGAGGCTCAGCCTGTCGAGCGCCACGAGATTCTCATAGATCGCCCATCACGCGGGGCGCTTCCCTAAAGACCCGCGTCCCGCGCCCTCGATGCGATCGAGCCGGCGCGCTTGGCGCATGTTTGAAAGACGTTCGTTTGACTCAATTTTCCGACTTCGGCCTCGCGCCGCAGCTGCTCAAGGCCCTGACGCAGGAAGGCTATGAACGCCCGACGCCGATCCAGGCCCAGGCGATCCCCGGCGTCATGGCCGGCCGCGACCTGCAGGGCATCGCCCAGACGGGCACCGGCAAGACCGCCGCCTTCGCCCTGCCGATCCTGCATCGCCTGGCCGCCGAGCGCCGCCGCGCGCCGCCCAAGAGCGCGCGCGTCCTGGTGCTGTCGCCGACCCGCGAGCTCGCCAGCCAGATCGCCGAGAGCTTCAAGAACTACGGCCGCCACCTGGGCGTCACCGTCGCCGTGGTGTTCGGCGGCGTGAAGTACGGGGCCCAGCAGCGCGCCATGGCCCCCGGTGTCGACGTGCTGGTGGCCACGCCCGGCCGCCTTCTCGATCACATGGGCGAGCGCACCATCAGCCTGTCGGGCGTCGAGATGTTCGTGCTCGACGAGGCCGACCAGATGCTGGACCTCGGTTTCGTGGTGCCGATCCGCAAGATCGTCGCCCAGTTGCCGAAGCAGCGTCAGAACCTGTTCTTCTCGGCCACCATGCCGGGCGAGATCGGCAAGCTGGCCGGCGAACTGCTGCACGACCCGCTGCGCGTCTCGGTGACGCCGCAGGCCACTACGGTGGAGCGGATCAACCAGAAGGTCCTCTTCGTCGAGGCGGGCCGCAAGCGCGCCCTGCTGGCCGAGCTGTTCGACGATCCGGGCTTCAAGCGCGTGATCGTCTTCACCCGCACGAAGCGCGGCGCCGACCGCGTGGCGCGCGGCCTGGAGCAGGTGGGTGTCGAGGCGGCCTCGATCCACGGCGACAAGAGCCAGGGCCAGCGCGAGCGCGCCCTCGCCGAGTTCAAGGCCGGCAAGGTCCGCGCCCTGGTGGCCACCGACATCGCCGCGCGCGGCATCGACATCGACGCGGTCAGCCACGTGGTGCAGTTCGAGCTGCCCAACGTCCCGGAAAGCTACGTCCACCGGATCGGCCGCACGGCGCGCGCCGGGGCCGACGGCTCCGCCGTCGCCTTCTGCGCCGACGACGAGCGCAACCTGCTGCGCGACATCCAGAAGGTGACGCGCCAGACCATCCCGTCCTTCGATCGCCGCAACGACCGCCAGCTGGGCGCGGCCACCGCCGCCCTGCCCGATCCGGGCGGCAAGGCCGAACGGCCGGACACCCGCGGCCAAAGGAACGGCGCTCAGCCGCAGCCGCACCGCGGCGCCCACAAGCCGAAGCGCAACCGCAACCATGGCGGCGGCGGTCAGCCGGGCCATCGCCACGACGGCGCGCCGGCGCGATCGGGCGAGACCCAACGCCCCGCCGGCCAGCCCGCCGCCGCCAAGAAGGCGGGCTTCAAGGGGCCTCGCCGCGGCGGGCCTGGCCGAGGCCAGGGCGGCCAGGGCGGCTCCGGCCGCACGGGGGTCTGGTCCAACCGCTAGGCTTCTGGGGCGTACGGACGAAATCCCGATGCGCCCGCGGAAAGTCACTCGACCTCCCATGCCGTTTACGGCGTAGTTGTCCGCGGCGCCTCTGGATCGGCGCCGCGGCGGGGGCGCCATGGATCGAACGGGGCCGATCGAGGCGCAGGACACGGATTTGCTTTCCGCCGCGGCCGTATCGCGGCTGCGGGAACATCCGCGCTTCCGGGCCGCGGTCGAGGCCTTCGCCGCGGGCGCCCTGGCGCAGTATGAACGGGAAGACACGGCCACCCACTGGCTGCACCGCGACCTCGGCCGCTCATCGCTCTACCTGGGCGCCATACTCCTGGACCGGATGCCCGCCGGCCTAACCTTCGCCGGCCTGGCGGAGATGGCTGTCCACCGCGACGTGTGCAGCCGTGGCCGCGTGCTGGCCTTTGTCCAATACGCCCTGGCCACCGGGCGCATGGTGGTGGCCGTGGAGCCGGGTCCCTGGTCGCGGCGGCGATTGAGTCTGACACCGGCCTTCCTGGCGCCAATGCGCGAGCGGTTCATCGCCAGCCTTAACGCCACCTCGATCGTCGCGCCCGAGGTCGCGGAAACCCTGCCGCGCCTGGCGTCGGACGAAGCGGTCCGCCAGGTGGCGACGGCGATGGGAACCTTGCTCGCCGTGCGCCCCGAACTGAACCGCAATCCCGGCGGCGCCCTGCGACAGGTCTTCATCGCCCGTGAC
>JAFEDM010000506.1 GCA_018241625.1 Pseudomonadota bacterium
GGATGGTGCCCTATGACATCGTCAAGGGCCCGAACGGCGACGCCTGGGTGAAGGCCCAGGGCAAGGACTATTCGCCCCAGCAGATTTCCGCCTTCATCCTGCAGAAGATGAAGGAAGCCGCCGAGCAGCACCTCGGCGAGAAGGTCGAGAAGGCGGTCATCACCGTCCCGGCCTACTTCAACGACGCCCAGCGCCAGGCCACCAAGGACGCGGGCAAGATCGCGGGCCTGGAAGTCCTGCGGATCATCAACGAGCCGACGGCCGCCGCGCTCGCCTACGGGCTCGAGAAGAACGACGGCAAGAAGATCGCGGTCTACGACCTGGGCGGCGGCACCTTCGACGTGTCGATCTTGGAGATCGGCGACGGCGTCTTCGAGGTGAAGTCCACCAACGGCGACACCTTCCTGGGCGGCGAGGACTTCGACTTGCGGATCGTCGACTTCCTGGCCGACGAGTTCAAGAAGGAGCAGGGCGTCGACCTGCGCAAGGACAAGCTGGCCCTGCAGCGCCTGAAGGAAGAGGCTGAAAAGGCCAAGAAGGAGCTGTCGAGCGTCACCCAGTACGAGGTGAACCTGCCGTTCATCTCGATGAACGCCAACGGCCCGCTGCACCTCAACATCAAGCTCTCCCGCGCCAAGCTGGAAGGCCTGGTGGAAGACCTGGTGAAGAAGACCCTCGGCCCCTGCGAGCAGGCGCTGAAGGATGCGGGCCTCAACAAGTCCGAGATCGACGAGGTGATCCTGGTCGGCGGCATGACCCGCATGCCGGCGGTCATCGACACCGTGAAGGACTTCTTCGGCCGCGAGCCGCACAAGGGCGTGAACCCCGACGAGGTGGTGGCCCTGGGCGCGGCGGTGCAGGCCGGCGTGCTGCAAGGCGACGTCAAGGATGTACTGCTGCTGGACGTGACGCCGCTGACCCTGGGCATCGAGACCCTGGGCGGCGTGTTCACCCCGCTGATCGAGCGCAACACGACCATCCCGACCAAGCGCAGCCAGACCTTCTCCACGGCTGACGACAACCAGTCGGCGGTGACCATCCGGGTGTTCCAGGGCGAACGTCCGATGGCGCAGGACAACAAGATGCTGGGCCAGTTCGACCTGGTCGGCATCCCGCCGGCGCCGCGCGGCGTGCCGCAGGTCGAGGTCACCTTCGACATCGACGCCAACGGCATCGTCAACGTCTCGGCGCGCGACAAGGCGACCAACAAGGAACAGTCGATCCGTATCCAGGCCAACGGCGGCCTTTCGGACCAGGACATCGACGCCATGGTCAAGGAAGCCGAGTCCAACAAGGCCGAGGACGAGAAGCGCAAGGCCGTTGTGGAGGCCAAGAACCAGGCCGACGCCGTGGTCCACTCGACCGAGAAGGCGCTCTCCGAGCACGGCGACAAGGTGAGCGCCGAAGAGAAGTCGGCGATCGAGACCGCGCTGGAAGACCTGAAGGGCGTGCTGGAATCGGGTGACGCCGAGGTGATCTCGGCCAAGACCCAGACTCTGATCCAGGCGTCGATGAAGCTGGGCGAGGCCATGTACAACGCCCAGCAAGGCGAGGGCGGCGAAGGCCAGGCCTCGGCGGACGGCGCGCACGGCGAGGACGTGGTGGACGCCGAATTCGAGGAAGTCGACGGCGACGATCACAAGAAGTAAGGCGCGACGAACGGCCCCATGGCGACCTCGGCAAGCATCTGCGAAGAGATCGCCATTGGGGACGTCGCCGCCGCTTCTGCGATGCGACTAGGGACCCCCGCCCGCTCGGTTCAAAATCCCCTTGGGAAACTGGGCCTTGCAGCCGGGCGGGGGTTTTCCCACCTTCCCAACAGACAAAGTCTCACTACTGTCGAGCTTTTAGCCCGCTGGCGATTTGATGCGTGACTATTACGAAATCCTCGGGGTCGAACGGAGCTGCGACGCAGGCGTCCTGAAGGCGTCGTTCCGCAAGCTCGCCATGGAGCACCATCCGGACCGCAATGGCGGCTGTGAGGATGCGGCCGGGCGGTTCAAGGAAATCAACGAGGCCTATTCGGTCCTCTCCGACCCGCAGAAGCGCGCGGCCTATGACCGCTTCGGCCATGCGGGCGTGAACGGCGCCGGCGGGCAGGGCGGCTTCGGCGGGGCCCAATTCCACGACGTGGGCGACATCTTCAACGAGGTGTTCGGCGACGTCTTCGGCGACATGTTCGGCGGCGGCCGGCGCGGCCAGCAACAGCGCAGTGGGCCGGCCCGCGGCCAGGACCTACGCTACGACCTCGAGATCAGCCTCGAGCAGGCCTATGCGGGCGCCGAGGTCGAGATCCAGGTCCCGGCGGCCCTGACCTGCGAGACCTGCGAGGGCTCCGGGGCCAAGCCCGGCACCAGCCCCACCACCTGCAACGCCTGCGGCGGCGCCGGCCGCGTGCGGGCGACCCAGGGCTTCTTCTCGATCGAGCGCGCCTGCCCCCGCTGCGGCGGCTCCGGGCGGCTGGTGCTGGACCCCTGCGCCGACTGTCACGGGATGGGCCAGGTGCGCCGCGAGCGGACGCTGTCGGTGCGCATCCCGGCCGGCGTCGACGACGGCGCGCGCATCCGCCTGGCGGGCGAAGGCGATGGCGGCCAGCGGGGCGGCCCGCGCGGCGATCTCTACATCTTCGTCTCGGTGAAGCCGCACGAGCTGTTCGAGCGCGACGGCCTGGATTTGCTCTGCACCGTGCCGGTGCCCATGGCCATCGCCGCCCTGGGCGGCGAGATCGACGCGCCCTGCCTGCTGGGCGGCGAGAACTGCGACGGCAATTGCAAGCTCTCGGTCAAGGTGCCGGAAGGCGCCCAGACCGGCCGCACCGTGCGCGTGAAGGGCAAGGGCATGCCGTCCCTGCGCTCGCGCGACCGCGGCGACCTGGTGGTGGAGCTGTTCGTGGAGACGCCGTCCAAGCTGACCGCCCGCCAGAAGGAGCTGCTGCGCGAGTTCGCCGGCCTCTGTGGCGATCAACAGCACCCCAAGAACGCCAGCTTCACCGGCAAGGCCAAGACCTTCTGGGACAGCGTGAAGGGCGCCTAGGGTCCATCGTCTCGCGGCGCTAGCTTCCGCGCGGCCTTTCGGCTAGAGACACCGCTCCGCTGGAACACGCACCCGTAGCTCAGCTGGATAGAGCGTTGCCCTCCGAAGGCAAAGGTCACACGTTCGAATCGTGTCGGGTGCGCCAGCGAACATCGTTCCATAGAGGCTGAATTGTCGGCGTCCGTCGCTGTGCGACCCGATGCGCCGGGCCGCGTCCAGGTCGCCGGCGGCTGCGTATGCGGCCGCGCGCGATCCATCGCGACCCGATTCCCGCCGGGCTGCCGACAGTAGATCCGCCGCTACGGCTCGACCCGGCTCGACAAGTCGCCTGGAACGGTACAGATATCAGAGTGTTCCGGATATTGGAGCGATCCAACCAATGTCTTCCCCTACCAGTCTCGACCCCGCGCCCCGGACTTGGGGTCTGATGCTCGAAGTCTGGGCGGCGACCGCGCCGGTGCGTGAGCGGGCGCTGCAGCGGCGCGGCCTGACGCAGAACGACGCCCGCGGCCTCTCCTGCCTCGATGAGGCCGAGGGCCGACCCATCGGCGCCTTGGCGGCCGAATGGGGCTGCGACCCCTCCACCGCGACCTTCATCGTCGACCGGCTGGAACGCGCGGGACTGGCGAAACGTAAGCCGTCGTCGGCCGACCGGCGGGTGAAGCTGGTGGTCCTGACCCGGCGCGGGGTCCGCGTGAAGACGGAGCTGGCGGATGAGCTTGGGACGCCGCCGGCGGCGTTCGATCGGTTGTCGCCCGCCGACCTGGAGGTGCTGGAGTATGTGCTCCGGAAGCTGACGCCGGCGGAGTCGGCCTAGCCCAGGCGAACCAATCCCATCTTGGCAAGGATGCCCACGAAATAGAGGGTCGCTTCCGGGCCGAGGCCGGCGGATTGCGCCAGATCGGCGACCGTGGCTGGACCAGTGGCGAGGCGCGCCAGGATGGCGCCGGCCGCCGCCTCCGGCAGGCGCAACCCCGAGAACAGCATGTGGCCGCGGCGCGCCCGAAGGGCGTCTGCTGACGCCGGTTCCGTCAGAGTAGCGCGCGTCGATAGTTCGATCTGAGCCGAAGCATAGTGGCCGAAGGCCCAGTACGGGTCGCCGGCCGCGGTCGAAACCTGCGGAGCCGCCGCGATCCAGGCGGCCTCGTCCGGATCGGCCAGGGCCGCGGCGCGGCGCGCGTTCAGCTCGGCCCAGAGGACCTGATAGCGCCGGATGATCCGCGACCAGTCGAAAGTCTCCCGCGCCCGTTTGCGGCCGGCCTCGCCCAGGGTGCGGCGCAGGCCGGGGTCCTCGATCAGGCGCGAGAGCGCGTCCGCCAGGGCCGCATGATCCACCGAGGTCGCGCCGGCCGCCGCCCAGAGGTAGCCATCGTAGCTGAGCGCGCCGACCTCCTGCTCGCGGGCGATCTCGCGGCCGATCGCGCCGGGCCGAGGCGCCCAGGTGGGGATGCGGAAGCCGTCGACGCCGTCGCGCACGGTGTCGCGATAGCCGTTCCAATCGCTGACCACGCACGGCAGGCCCGCGGCCATGGCCTCGACCGGGGTCAGGCCGAAGGTCTCCTGGACGCTCTCCGAGAGCGAGATGAAGAGGTCCGCCGCCGCCCAGGCCTGGCGGCGCGCCGTCGGGTCGCGACCGTCCACCACCATGGCCTTGATGTCCGGCGCGAACTGTTCCGGGCCGCTGACGAAGGCCGAGCCGATGGTCTCGTTGGGCGACCAGCCGCATTGCAGGAGCGCCAGAGGCTTGCCGGTCCGCTCCGCTGCGGCCTGCAGGCCCAGGTACATGGCGAAGGGGTTGAGCTTGCCGCTGAAGGTCAGGCGGCCGACGAACAGGGCCGCCACCTCGTCCGGCGCCAGGCCCAGGGCGCCGCGGGCGGCGGCCCGCTCTTCCCCGGTGAATTCGAAGTCCGCGCAATGGACGCCCAGGGGGATGATCGGCAGCTGCGGGGTCGTTTGCGCGACGTCGCGGCCGAACCGCCAGCGCAGCGCCTCGCCCTCGGCCTCATGCAGCCGCCGAACGGTCTCGGCCACGGCTTGCGAGGTGCAGACCAGGGCGTCCCACGGCGCGACGGGCGCGCTCAGAAGGTCGGCG
>JAFEDM010000507.1 GCA_018241625.1 Pseudomonadota bacterium
CGGCAACCTCGGCCGCGACTCCACCCTGCGCAAGGCCGCCGAGAAGGCCGACGGCGCGGCCGCCATCCCCTGCTACGAGGACGAGCCGGGCGACGTCGCCCGCCAGGTGCGCGAGGCGCTGGCCCGCGACAACCTCTCGCTCTCCAACGACGCCCTGCAGGTTTTCGTCGCCCGCATGCCCAAGGAGCGCGGCGTGGCGCGCCAGGAGATCGAACGGCTGGCCCTCTATCTCGGCCCGGGCAGCGGAACCACCGCCACGCCGGCCGACCTCGAGGGCTTTCTGGGCGTCGAGCCCGAGGCCTCGCTCTCCGACGCCGCGGCCGACGCGTTCGGCGGACGGCTCGGCGAGGCCCAGGCCGCCCTGCGCCGCGCCGCCCAGGAAGGCGAAGGCGGGCCTGCGGCGGTCCGCGCCATGGGCATGCACCTCGGCCGCCTGCGGCGCGCCCTGACCCTGGCCAAGAACGGCGCCGGGATGCAGGAGGCGGCCAAGGCGGCCGGCGTCTTCTGGAAGCAGGAGCGCGAATTCCTCCGCCAGGCCCGCTCCTGGACCCTGGAGGAGCTGGATCGCATCCAGCCGCAGGTGCTGGAGGCCGACCGGCTCTGCAAATCCGCCGGCGCGCCCGACCAGTTGATCGCCGAACGCCTAGCGCTCACCGTCGCCGGCCGCGCCCGCCGGCTGGGGCTTTAGGCGCTCCAACCAACCTCTTGCCGTCGGCGAACAACGCTCGGATACTTGCACCCATAAGCAGCGGTGACTGCAAAGAGCATTGGGGAGCTGTGAGATGCCGGCAAGGGGATTGAAGTCGCTCGCCTTTTCCGCCGCGCTAGGCGTCCTCGCCGCACCCGCACTCGCCCAGCCGCCCGCCGCGCCGGCCACCGGCTACAAGGCGCCGCTCGCCGCCGACGGCCACCCGGACCTGCAGGGCGTCTGGACCAACGCCGCCATCACCCGCCTGGAGCGCAATCCGCGCTACGGGTCCAAGCTGGCGCTGAGCGACGCCGAGGCCAGGACGATCGAAGGCAAGACCCAGGCTCAGATCGACCTCGGCAACAAGCCCACCGACCCCAACGCCAAGGTCACCGACCTGCCCGCCGACTGCTCCGGCGGCCGCGGGACCGACTGCAACTACAACGCCGCCTGGACCGATCCCGGCCACGTGGTCATGCGGGTGAACGGCCAGCCGCGGAACGGCTTCATCACCACCACCGCCGACGGCCGCGTGCCGATGCGCAAGGACGTGAAGGTCGACGCCTTCGGCCGCCGCGCCCTGCCCGCCGGCTCCGGCCCCAGCGACAACCCCGAGACCCGGGCGCTGGGCGAGCGCTGCCTGCTCTCCTTCGGCAACTCGTCCGGCCCGGTGATGCTGCCGGGCCTCTACAACAACACCTATCAGTTCGTGCAGACCAAGGACGAGGTCGCGATCGACGTGGAGATGGTCCACGACGTGCGCCATGTGCGGCTGAACACCAGCCGGCACCTGCCGGCGTCGATCCGGCCCTGGATGGGCGATTCCATCGGCCATTGGGAGGGCCCGACCCTGGTGGTGGAGACCACCAACTTCAATCCGGAACAGGTGTTCCGCGGCTCGTCCGAGCACCTGAAGGTCACCGAGCGCTTCACCCGCACCGGCAAGGACCGGCTGCACTACGCCTTCTGGGTGGAGGATCCGACGGTGTTCGCCCAGCCCTGGGGCGGCGAGTACGAGTTCAGCCGCATCACCGGCCAGGTCTACGAATACGCTTGCCACGAGGGGAACTACGGCCTCGTCGGCATCCTGCAGGGCGCGCGCGAGGAAGACCGCACCGGCCACAAGACCGCGCCCACCAACATCGACCAGAAGGCCAAGGGCCGCGACGCCGCCGACCTGGACGGCGAGGGCGAGAGCTAGTCGCGCAGCTTAGGGTGTCATCCCGGAAAGCGCGTCAGCGCTTATCCGGGACCCATAAGCGCCTGGTGGCGACGAAGAACGTGCTGCGGCGCCGCTGCAAATTCTCGGGCGACGCGGCGTCTATGGGTCCCGGATATGCCGCTTCGCGTCATTCCGGGATGACACCCCAGTTAATCCCGGACCTTCGAATAGATGAAGCAATCCGACGGCTTGTCCGGATCGGAATAGCCCGCCTTTCGCAGGATGCCTTCGCTGGCGAAGCCGCAGGCTTCGGCCAGGCGCGCCGAGGCGTCGTTCCAGGTCTCGATGATCAGCTGCAGCCGGTGGCAGTCCGGATGCTCTTCGAACAGCAGGTTGGAGAACAGCCTGAGCGCCTCCGAAGCGTAGCCTTTGCCGCGATCCTCCTCGTCGTGGAGGATGTAGCCGATCTCCAGCCCGTGGATGCCCGGACCGGCCCCGTAGAACTGCAGGGTGCCGATCAAGCGGCCGGCCTCGCCCTCGACCCGGCTCTCGATGGCCGCCGCGCCCGCCTTCGGCGTCCAGAAGCCGGTCTGGTCCAGCACCCGGCGCGCCCACTCCGGATCGGTCATCGGCTCGGTGATCGACAGGGTGAACCGGTGCTTCGTGGCCGCCTTCAGGTCGCGCGCGCCGATGGTGCGCAGGCGGACACGGGTCCCGTCGGCCAGCACGGTCATGGGGTCAGGACCGTCATCGGCGCGTCAGCCGGCGGCACAGCTCGTCGAGCTGTTCCAGGGTGGCGTACCTGATCTTCAGCTCGCCGACGCCCCCGCGATCGACGATGTCGACCTTCATGCCCAGCGCATCCTCCAGGTCGACCTCGAGGGCGGCGGTGTCGGTGTCCTTCGACCGGCGCGGGCCGGAGGCCTTCTTGGGGGCCGCCTCGCCGCCGCCGCGGGCCAGGGCCTCGACCTCGCGCACCGAAAGGCCCTTCTCCACCGCCAGGTCGGCCAGCGCCTGAGGGTCCTTGGCGGTGAGCAGCGCGCGGGCGTGACCCGCCGACAGCCGGCCCATGATCACATGATCGCGCACGCCCTCCGGCAGCTGGGTCAGGCGCAGCATGTTGGCCACGTGGCTGCGGCTCTTGCCGACCGCCGTGGCCACCTTGTCCTGGGTGTAGCCGAACCGGTGAACCAGCGAGAGATAGCCGCTCGCCTCTTCCAGTGGATTGAGGTCCTCCCGCTGGATGTTCTCGATCAGCGAGATTTCGTAGGCGCGCTCGTCGTTCAGCGTCCGCACCAGGGCCGGCAGCGCGGTCAGGCCCGTCTTCTGGGCCGCGCGCCAGCGCCGCTCGCCGGCGACGATCTCGAACTCCCCGCTCTTCAGCGGCGACGGGCGGACCAGGATCGGCTGCAGAACGCCGTTATGGCGTAGCGACTCCGCCAGCTCCTCGATTTCCGCCTCGGAGAAGTGGCGGCGCGGCTGCTCCGGATTGCGGTGGATCAGCTCGATGGGGATCTCGCGCACCCCGTCGCCGCCGGGCGGCGGCGGCGCGCCCTCGTCGACTTCGTCCAGCAGGGCCGAAAGCCCCCGGCCCAATCCTCTGCGGCCCTCGGCCATCGAACTCTCCTTACGCCGCAACCTTGCGGCGGGCGCGCTCGCGCAGCACCACCTCGCGGGCCAGGCGCAGGTAGGCCTGGCTGCCCGCGCATTTCAGATCATAGACCAGCGCCGGCTTGCCGAAGCTGGGCGCCTCGGAAACCCGCACATTGCGCGGGATCACCGTCTGGTAGACCTGCTCGCCGAAGTGATCGCGCACGTCGTTGGCCACCTGGGCCGACAGGCCGTTGCGCCGGTCGAACATGGTCAGCACGATCCCCTGGATCTCCAGCTTCGGATTCAGGTTCTGGTGCACCAGGTCTATGGTGCGCAAAAGCTGGGTCAGGCCTTCCAGGGCGAAGAACTCGCACTGCAGCGGCACCAGCACCGCGTCGGCCGCCGCCATGGCGTTGACGGTGAGCAGGTTCAGCGACGGCGGGCAATCGATCAGCACGTAGCTGTAGGTGCCCGCCTCGCGCACCGCCTCCAGGGCGTCGCGCAGCTTGTAGGAGCGGCGCGCCTGCTGGGCGAGCTCCATCTCGATCCCCGACAGGTCCGGATCGGACGGCACCACGTCGAGGCCGGGCACCGAGGACTTCACCAGGGCCTCGCTGAGCGGTTTTTCGCCCATCAGCACGTCGTAGAGGGTGTTCTTGCGCTGGGCGCGCGGGATTCCGAGGCCGGTAGAGGCGTTGCCCTGCGGATCGCTGTCGATCAGCAGCACCCGCTCGCCCACCGCCGCCAGGGCCGTGCCCAAGTTGATGGCGGTGGTGGTCTTGCCCACGCCGCCCTTCTGGTTGGCCACCACGAGGATGCGGAGCCGGTGGTCAGACTTTACGGGCACGCCCGAGCCTCCTCACACGCACGATGCGGCCGCGGGGGTCGCTTTTGGATGGCACGACGTCGGCCTCGTATTCCCAATATCTAGCGGCTTCCTTCATCTCAGCTACCACATCTTGTCCCTTGAGGAACAGACCGGTGGCGCCGCCCTGAAGGTAGGGCCGGGCATACCCCAGCAGGCGGTGAAGCGGCGCACAAGCCCGGGCGGTGACGATGTCCACAGCCAGGCTCAGGTTTTCCGCACGTTCGTTGAAGACGGTGGCCGGAAGCTCAAGGGCTTCAACCACCTCGGTCAGGAACCTGCAGCGCTTGGCCATGCTCTCCACGAGGTGGACGTGCGCGCCCGGCCGGTCCTTCAGAAGTATGGCCAGCACCAGGCCGGGCAGGCCGGCGCCCGCGCCCAGATCGGCCCAGGTCAGGGCGTTCGGCGCCAGGCCGAGCAGCTGGGCCGAGTCCCAGGCGTGGCGGTTCCAGAAATCGGACTCGGTCGCCGGGCCGATCAGGTTCATCACCGCATTCTTCTCGATCAGCATCAGCCGGAAGCGGTCAAGGTCCGCCATCTGGGCCGGCGTGGCGCGCGCCAGCCGCGCGAAGCCCTCGGCGTCCAGGACCGGCGCGGCGCCCTCAGGCTGCCCTTTTTCAGGCTGCTGGGCGGCGGCGGACATGAGCCAACAGGGCGGTGAGCGCGCCGGGCGTGACGCCTTCGATGCGGGCGGCCTGGCCGAGGGTCAGCGGCCGGACGGCGGCCAGCTTCTGGCGCGCCTCGCTGGAAAGGCCGCCGATCGCGCCGTAATCCAGCCCGGCCGGCAGGGTCAGGTCCTCGTCGCGGCGGAAGGCGGCCACGTCGGCCGCCTGGCGATCGAGGTAGCCGGCGTAGGAGGCGTCGATCTCGATCTGCTCGCGCACCGCCAGGCTCCAGGCCCCGATCTGCGGCCAGATGCGGGCCAGATCGTCGAAGCCGATGGTCGGATAGGCCAGCAGCTCCGTGAGATTGCGCCGCTGACCGTCGGCCTTCACCGGCAGGCCGGCGGCGGCGGCCTGATTGGGCGTCAGCGTCAACTTGGCGGCCAGGGCGCGCGCCGCGGCCAAGGCGGCCGACTTGGCTCCGAAGGCCCTCGCCCGCTCGGCGCCGACCACACCCAGCGACTCGCCCTTGGCGGTCAGCCGCTGGTCGGCGTTGTCGGCGCGCAGCAGCAGGCGGAATTCCGCGCGGCTGGTGAACATCCGATAGGGTTCGGTGACGCCCCGGGTGACCAGGTCGTCGATCAGAACGCCGATATAGGCCTCGTCGCGGGCGAAGCCGGCCGCGTCCAGACCCGAGGCGGCCCGCGCGGCGTTCAGCCCGGCCACCAAGCCTTGCGCGCCCGCTTCCTCATAGCCCGTGGTGCCGTTGATCTGGCCGGCCAGGTAGAGGCCCGGCAGGCGCTTGACCTCCAGGGTCGGATAGAGCTCGCGCGGGTCCACGTAGTCGTATTCGATGGCGTAGCCGTAGCGGCGCACGCGCACCTGCTCCAGCCCGACCATGGTGCGCAGGAACAGGTCCTGGGTCTCCTCCGAGACCGAGGTGGAGACGCCGTTCGGATAGACCGTGTCGTCGCTGAGGCCCTCCGGCTCCAGGAACACCTGGTGGCTGGTCTTGTCGGCGAAGCGGACGACCTTGTCCTCGATGGAGGGGCAATAGCGGGGGCCGACACCCTGGGTCCGGCCGCCATAGACCGCGCTCTCGCCGAGTCGCTCGGCGATGATCCGGTGGGTTTCGGCGTTGGTGTAGGTGATGCCGCAGGCGATCTGCGGGACATCGATCGCGCTGGTGAGAAAGGAGAACGGCTCCGGCGTCTCGTCCGCCGCCTGCATCTCCAGCCGGTCCCAGGCGATGGTCGAGCCGTCCAGCCGCGCCGGCGTGCCGGTCTTCAGCCGGCCCATTTTCAGGCCCGAAGCATAGAGCCGGTCCGAAAGGCCGATCGCCGGCGCGTCGCCGACCCGGCCGGCGGGAATGCGTTCGTCGCCCCGGTGGATCACGCCCTTCAGGAAGGTGCCGGTGGTCAGCACCACGCGCCCGGCGGCATAGGCCTCGCCCGCGGCGTCGATCACACCGACGACCGCGCCGTCCTTGAGGATCAGGTCTTCGACCGCCGCCGCCTTGATGGTCAGATTCGGCGTCGCCGCCAGCTCGGCCTGCATGGCCTCCCGATAGAGCTTGCGGTCGATCTGCGAGCGCGGCCCGCGCACCGCCGCGCCCTTGGAGCGGTTCAGCAGACGGAACTGGATGCCGGCCTTGTCGGCCAGCCGGCCCATGACGCCGTCCAGGGCGTCGATCTCGCGCACCAGATGGCCCTTGCCCAGGCCGCCGATCGCCGGGTTGCAGCTCATCTCGCCGATCGTCTCGAGCTTGTGGGTGAGCAGCAGGGTGCGCGCGCCGAAGCGCGCGGCGGCCGCGGCGGCCTCGCATCCGGCGTGTCCGCCGCCGATCACGATCACATCCCAGGTCATGGCCCGCGCCATATAGGCGAAAGGGCGCGATGTTTCACGTGAAACAGCGGCTCACTTGCCGATGCAGAAGGTCGCGAAAATCCGCCCAAGCACGTGATCCGGGTCGATCCGCCCCGTGATCCGGTCCAGAGCCCGGGCGGCGAGCCGCACATCTTCGGCCGCCAACTCGAGTTCGCTGCCCTCGCCCATCGCCCGGCGGACGCGTTCGGCGGCCTCTTCCAGCAGCTCGCGATGGCGTAGGCGCGTGGCTGCGGGCGGCTCCGCGCCGGCCAGGGCCGCGACGACCAGCTCGCCCAGGGTGCGCTGCAGCCAGGCCATGTCGCTGGGCCCCTTGGCGGTGACTTCCGCCGAGGGGATGTCCATGCGCCGCGCCACCTCCGCGGCCCAGACGCCGGCGGGGCCGGTGGCCAAGTCCCGCTTGGTGATCAGGCAGAGGTCGCCCTCGCCCACCTCGTCCGGCAGGCCCGGGAGCTCGGTGGCCGAGCCGTCCACCAGCCACAGGCGCAGGTCGGCGCTCTCCGCCCAGGCGCGGGCGCGGCGCACGCCCTCGGCCTCGATCTCCTCCTCCGTGTCGCGGAGCCCGGCAGTGTCGGCCAGCAGCACCTTGTAGCCCGCCAGCACCAGCGGGACCTCGATCACATCGCGGGTGGTGCCTGGCGTGGCGGTGACGATGGCGGCCTCGCGGCCCACCAGGGCGTTCAGGAGCGTGCTCTTGCCGGCGTTGGGCGCGCCGACGAGGGCGATGCGGAAGCCCTCGCGCACCCGCTCGCCCCGTTCGGCGTCGGCGATGGCGGCCTCCAGCTCGGCGGCGAGGCGCTGCAGCACCGGGGCCGCGCGCGCCGCCACGTCGGCCGGCAGCTCCTCGTCCGGGAAATCCACGGCAGCCTCGAAATAAGCTAGCGCCTCGGTCAGGCCCTCGCGCCAACGGGCCTGGACGTCCGACAACCGGCCCTCCAGCTGGGCCAGCGCCTGCTTCCGCTGCTGCTCGGTCTCGGCCTCGATCAGGTCGGCGACGCCCTCGGCCTGGGCCAGGTCCAGCTTGCCGTGCTCAAAGGCGCGCCGGGTGAATTCACCGGGCTCGGCAAGCCTCAGGCCCAAGCCAGCCAGCGCCGCCAGCAGCGACGCGACCACCGCGGGGCCGCCATGCACGTGAAATTCGGCGCTGTCCTCGCCGGTGTAGCTGGCCGGTCCGGGCATCCAGAGCACCAGGGCGCGGTCGATTTCGCGCCCCTGCCCGTCCCGCAACGACCGCAGGCTCGCGCGACGCGCGGCCGGCAGCCGGCCCGCCAGGGCGCGCACCGCGTCCGCCGTTCCGGGGCCGGAGAGCCGCACCACCGCCACGGCCGCACGGCCCGCAGCCGTGGCCGGGGCGAAGATAGTCTCTGTCATTTCCGCGTGGCGGCGGAGAGGCCCACTTCCATCAGCTTACGGAACTGCTCCTGCGCGCCCTGGCCGAAGCTCATCCAGTTCTTCATCATCTCGTCGGGCGAGATGAGCGACATGTTGGCCTCCATCCGCTTCTGCATCTCGGAGACCAAGGCTTCGTTCAGCGCGCTCACGTCCGGCAGGCCCAGGAAGCGTCGCGCCTCCTCCGGCGAGCAGTCCACTTCGATCGTCATCTTCATGCCGCGCGTGCTCCGCTAAGGATTCGCTTGGCCGCCAGGCGGCCGCTCGCGTTAGTAACGCAGGACACCTCGAAACGGGAGACCGCCATGGGCGAACGCACGACGATCACCAGCAAGGACGGCAGCTTCGGCGCCTATGTGGCGCGGCCGAACGCAGCCAAGGCGCCCGCGGTCGTGGTCATCCAGGAGATCTTCGGCGTGAACCAGGTGATGCGCGACATCACCGACGGCCTGGCCGGTCAGGGCTATCTGGCGATCTGCCCCGACCTGTTCTGGCGGATCGAGCCGGGCATCGACATCACCGACAAGACCGAGGCGGAGTGGAAGCGCGCCTTCGAACTGTTCAACGCCTTCGACATCGACGCCGGGGTCGAAGACATCGCCGCCACCATCGCCCATATCCGCAAGGACCCGGGCTGCGACCGCAAGGTGGGCGCCGTGGGCTATTGCCTAGGCGGCCAGCTCGCCTTCCTCACCGCCTGCCGCACCGACGCCGACGCGTCCGTCTCCTACTATGGCGTGGGCCTGGAGAACCGGGTGGCGGAGGCGGAAAAGCTCACCCACCCGCTGCTGATGCACATCGCCGAGGAGGATCAGTTCGTGCCGAAGCCGGCCCAGGCGGTGATCCTGGCCGCCCTCAAGGACCATCCGCAGATCGAGATCCACACCTATCCCGGCTGCGACCACGCCTTTGCCCGCGAGGGCGGCGAGCATTTCGACGCCGCAGCCGCCAAGCTGGCCAATGGCCGGACCCTGCAGTTCTTCCAGAAGGTCCTTGGCTGATGCGCGCGATCCGCTTCGAAAAGACCGGCGGCCCGGAGGTCTTGGAGGTCGTCGACATCGACACCCCGACGCCCGGGCCCGGCCAGGTTCTGGTGCGCCACAAAGCCATCGGGCTGAACTTTATCGACACCTATCATCGCTCCGGCCTCTATCCGGTGAAGCTGCCGTGCATCCCGGGTGGCGAAGCGGCGGGCGAGGTCGAGGCCGTGGGCGAAGGCGTCGGCCGCTTCAAGGTCGGCGACCGCGTGGCCTACGCCGGCGGCTTCGGCGCCTATGCCGAGGCCAACGTCGTCCCCGAAGCGCGTCTGGTCCATGTGCCGGAGGGGCTGGACGTGAAGGATGCCGCAGCCGCCCTGCTGAAGGGCATGACGGCCGAATTCCTCTTGCGCCGGACCTATCCGGTGAAGGCGGGTGAGACAATCCTGGTCCACGCGGCCGCCGGTGGCGTCGGCCAGATCATGGTGCAATGGGCGAAGGCCCTGGGCGCCGAGGTCATCGCCACCGTCGGCACGGACGAGAAGGCGAAGCGCGCCCGCGAGCTCGGCGCGGACCATGTGATCATCCTTGGCCAACAGGATGTCGCGGAGGAGGTGCGCCGCATCACCGGCGGCAAGGGCGTGCCGGTCGCGTACGACTCCGTCGGCAAGGCCACCTTCGAAGGCACCCTGAAGTCGGTCGCGCGCCGCGGCCTGCTGGTCAGCTTCGGCAACGCCTCGGGCCCGCCGGACCCCGTGCCGCCCGGCCGCCTGGCCCAGGCCGGGTCGATTTGCATGACCCGCCCGACCCTGTTCGACTACATCGCCACGCCGGAGGAGCTGGACGCCACCGCCGCGGCGCTTTGGGACGTGATGCTGTCCGGCGCGGTGAAGATCAAAGTGGGCCAGACCTTCCCGCTGGCCGAGGCGCGCCAGGCGCACGAGGCCCTGGAGGGCCGGGCCACCACCGGCTCAACCCTTCTGATCCCCTGACGCGGAAACGCCGCCAGACCCTGCGGCCTGGCGGCGTCAGTGTTTCACGTGAAACAGTCGTAAGACCGGTATGGCCGGGTCAGCCCAGCCTTACCCGCGGGCGATTGCGCCTAGGTGTTCATCGACTGGAAGAATTCCTCGTTGTTCTTCGTCGACCGCAGCTTGTCGAGCAGGAACTCGATAGCGTCCTGGGCGCCCATCGGACCTATGATCCGGCGCAGGATGTAGGTCTTCTGGAGGTGCTCCTTCGGCGTGATCAGCTCTTCCTTGCGGGTGCCGGACTTGATCACGTCGATGGCGGGATAGACCCGCTTGTCGGCCACCTTGCGGTCGAGGACGATTTCCGAGTTACCGGTGCCCTTGAACTCTTCGAAGATGACTTCGTCCATCCGGCTGCCGGTATCGATCAGGGCGGTGGCGATGATGGTCAGCGAGCCGCCTTCTTCGATGTTCCGCGCCGCGCCGAAGAAGCGCTTCGGCCGCTGCAGGGCGTTGGCGTCGACACCGCCGGTCAGCACCTTGCCGGACGACGGCACCACGGTGTTGTAGGCGCGGCCCAGGCGGGTCACTGAGTCCAGCAGGATCACCACGTCGCGCTTGTGCTCGACCAGGCGCTTGGCCTTTTCAATAACCATTTCAGCCACTTGCACGTGGCGCGTGGCCGGTTCGTCGAAGGTGGAGGAGATCACCTCGCCCTTCACCGTCCGCTGCATGTCGGTGACTTCTTCCGGGCGCTCGTCGATCAGCAGAACGATCAGGTAGCACTCGGGGTGGTTGGTCTCGATCGACTTGGCGATGTTCTGCAGCATCACCGTCTTGCCGACCCGCGGCGGGGCGGTGATCAGGCAGCGCTGGCCCTTGCCCAGCGGCGCCACGATGTCGATCACCCGGCCGGAGCGATCCTTCAAGGTGGGATCGTCGATCTCCATCTTCAGGCGCTGGTCGGGGTAGAGCGGCGTCAGGTTGTCGAACAGCACCTTGTGCCGGACGTTCTCCGGGTTCTCGAAATTGGTCTGGTCGACCTTCACCAGGGCGAAGTAGCGCTCGCCCTCGCGCGGGGCGCGGATGGCGCCGTCGACGCTGTCGCCGGTGCGCAGGCCGAACTTCCGGATCTGCGAGGGGCTGACATAGATGTCGTCGGGACCCGGCAGGTAGTTGGCTTCCGGCGAACGCAGGAAGCCGAAACCGTCCTGCACGACTTCCAGGGTGCCGGAGCCGGAGATCTCCACGTCCTCCTCGGCCAGCACCTTGAGGATCGCGAACATCATGTCCTGCTTGCGCATGGAGTTGGCGTTCTCGATCTCGAAGGTCTCGGCGAAGGCCAGGAGGTCGGCGGGCGACTTGTCCTTCAGTTCCTGCAGGCTCATGCGCGTCAGCCCCATCTTGGCGATGGCGAGCGCGACCTCGGAGGGCTCTTCCGGCTCGGCGGCCTCGGCCTCTTCGGCCGGCGCCTCGGCGACCGCCGCATCCGCTTCGACCTCAGGCGTGGCTTCGGGAGCCGGGGCGGCGTCTTCGTTGGTGATTTCGTTTTCGTCTGACATTGGATTCACTCGTCTTCGCCCACGGCCGAGCGGTTCCCGGGCGCGGGCTTCTTGGAAAATGTGGGCGCGGGATAGGCGCCGTTGTCGTCTTCAGTCTTGGGAGCCGGTCCGCTTCCGCGTCATGCGCACGAAGGGCCGGAGATAAGGCGGGGCGCGCCCGTGTCCGGACGCGTGCGGTGATCGGAACCACAGGCCGCGCGCCGGGTCAAGCAACGGCGCGTCGCAGTCCCTGGTGGCTAGGGGTGCCCGAACTCGGTGGTGACGGCCATGACCATGACGATGGCGGCCAGGAACGGCAGCTCGTTGGTGGCCCGCCAGAACTTCGAACTCTTGTCCCGGCGGCCGGCGGCCAGGGCGGTCCGCGCCCGTCCTAGATAGTGATGCCACCACATCAGGAACAGCACCCCGGCCAGCTTGGTCAGCATCCAGGGCTCCAGCAGGAAGCGCCAGCCGTCGCCATGCCGGTGGGCGTCGACCCAGATCAGCGCCAGGCCCAGCACGAAGGCCACGATCATCGCCGGGTTCATGATCAGGCGGAACAGCTTGCGCTCCCAGACCTGGAAGTGGGCGTCGAACTCGCTGCCCGGCGGCGCGGTCTCGGTGTGATAGGCGAACAGCCGCGGCAGGTAGAGCAGGCCCGCCATCCAGGCGATCACCGCCAGGATGTGCAGGCCGCGCAGCGGATCATAGACGCTGTCGAAGCTCATGCCGCCTCCCCCTTCATCCTCAGCGCGCACTTCGCATGGCCGGCCGGGCAGCGCCAAGGGCCGTGCGGCGTGATCTCGCCGGCGGTTTCCAGGACCGTCTTGGCCAGCTCGGCGATGAAGGCCTCGCTCACGCCCGGGGTCTTGGCCCGCAGATAGGGCGAGCAGCCGGCTTCGCGGGCGACCTTGGCGTAGTCGTGGTCCAGCTCGACCAGGGTCTCCACATGCTCGGAGACGAAGGCGATCGGCGCGATCAGCACCCCCTTGCCCTCGGCGCCCGCCCCGCGGATCTCGTCGTCGGTGTTCGGTCCCAGCCAGACCAGGCGGCCGACCCGGCTCTGGTAGCAGACCCGCCAGTCGGGAAACTGCGGCAGGCGCGCGGCGATGGCTGCCGCGGTGGCCTCGATCTGCGCCTGGTAGGGATCGCCGCCCTCCACCACTCGCCGCGGCAGGCCGTGGGCGGAAAACAGCAGGCGCAGGTTGGGCGGCGAGCCCGCCGAGACCCAGGTCGCGCCAATCGCCTGGACATGGGCCTCGATCAGCCCTTGGGCGGTGGGGTAGCAGCAGACCGTCCGTGTGCGGCCAGGGCCCTTGTAGACCGCCAGCCAATCCTTCAGCGACGAGGCCGTCGTGGTCGTCGAATACTGGGGATAGAGCGGCAGCAGCACGATCTCGTCGGGCGCGAAGGCGGCGACCTCGGCCGCCGCCTGGGCCGCGAACGGTTTCCAATAGCGCATGGCGATGAAGCAGCGGGCCTCGACGTCCGGCGCCTTGGCCTTCAGCACCGCCGCCAGCGCCTTGGCCTGGACCCGGGTTTCCGGCAGCAGGGGCGAGCCGCCGCCCATCAGGGCGTAGTTGGCCGCCGCCATCTTCGCACGCGTCGTCGATATCAAGGCCGCCAGCGGCAACCGGGCCACGGTCGGCAACGGGATGATGGCCGGATCACGGAAGAGGTTGAAAAGAAAAGGCTTTACGGACTTCTGATCGTCCGGACCGCCGAGATTGAAAAGAACGACCGCGAGCTTCTTCACGCCACGCCCGCGCCTTGCAGTCCAAAGGCCTTCACCGGCTGGCCCGTCACCCGCGACACCACCCGGGCGATGTGCTCCACCGGCGTGTCCGGCATCACCCCGTGCCCCAGGTTGAAGATGTAGGGCCCGCCGCTCCACTGTTCGAGCAGGGTTTCCACTCGGGCGTCCAGCGCCTTGCCGCCCTCGCGCAGCAACAGGTTGTCCAGCGCGCCCTGGACGGTCTTGCCGCCGGCCTGCAGCCGCCGGCCCAGCGCCGCGCTCGCCTGGGTGTCGAGGGCGACGCCTTCCACCGGCACGGCGGCGGCATAGTTGTCGACCAGGGCGCCGGCCCCGCGCGGGAAGCCGATGAAGGGCGCGGTGACGCCCGCGGCGCGAACCTTCTCCACGATCGCCCGGTGTGGCCGGATGACGATCCGCTCGAAGACGTCCTCGGCCAGGTTGTCCGCCCAGCTCTCGAAGATCTTCAGCGCCTGGGCGCCGGACCGGGCCTGCATGACCAGGTAGCGGGCGGTGGAGTCGACCAGCACGTCGAGCAGGGCGTCGAGCTTTTCCGGCTGCGCATAGGCGAAGGACCTCGCCTCCTCCCGCATGGAGCCGCGGCCCTCGATCATATAGGTCGCCACTGTCCAAGGGCCGCCTGCAAAGCCGATCAGCGCCCGCTCCGGCTCGAGCTCGGCGCGCACCAGCTTGAGCGTTTCGCCGATCGCCGAGAGCTTGGCGGTCGAGCCCTCGACGGCGTCGCGCATGGCGGCGATCTCCGGCAACGGCCCGAGCCTGGGCCCCTCGCCGGCCTCGAACCACACCTCCTGGCCGAGCGCGCCGGGGATCAGCAGGATGTCGGCGAAGACGATGGCCGCGTCCATCGGGAACCGGCGCATGGGCTGCAGGGTCGCCTCCGCCGCCATTTCCGGATCATGGCAGAACGAGATGAAGTCCTTCGCCCGGGTGCGCAGCTCGCGGTATTCCGGCAGCGACCGGCCCGCCTGGCGCATGAACCAGACCGGCGGCCGATCCAGGGTTTCGCCGGCGAGCGCTCGCAGGAGGCGCGGGGTCGTCTGATCCATGACCCGCCTTAAATCGTCTCTCGGCGTTCCGCTCAAGTCCGGGTGCGGACATCTCGTCCCCGGCAAGCCTTCTTCTTCTCTTCAAGGTTTTGAAAAAGGCGATTGGAGGGGCGGTAGGCCCTGTCGAACGGGTGGAAAACCGTGACGCGCCCGTGACAACCCGCCCCTTGTCCCCAGGCCGTCCTCAGGCGCCCGGCGACCATCCCCAGGGCTGTGGAACCCGGGGAAATCGGCCAACTGCCCGAGGCGATTAAGCTTTCATTAACGCTTCCGGGGACGACCGGTGGTCACCCGGCGCCGTCCAGACCCTGTCGACGACCGCCGACCCCGCGGCTCCCAGGATCCCGGCGGTGTGAATTAACCATCCGTTAACCTGCCAATCCGTCCCGCCTGATCCACCGGCCGGCCGGCGAGGCCGGCGAAACACGCGATCTATTCCCCATCCGCCCCGCGGTTCGCTAAGACTGGTCCACAGGATTCGTCCCCAGTCATATTCGCCGACCCCGTTTCCGCCGAACCCACTCAAAGGGCCGCCCGTGACCACGCCCGCCCCGAAGTTCGCCACCTACTTCCACGTCCACCTGGTGTCCGACTCCACCGGTGAGACCCTGAACGCCATGGCGCGCGCGGTCTGCGCCCGCTTCGACAATGTCCTGCCGATCGAGCACATCTACGCCCTCGTGCGCTCGCAACGACAACTCGACCGGGCGCTCGG
>JAFEDM010000508.1 GCA_018241625.1 Pseudomonadota bacterium
CCCGCGCGCGTTCCTTCAGGCCCCCGATCAAGTGCCCGGCGGTCTCGCGCACGCTCATGATGTCGTTGACCCGCACGCGGCCGGCCTCCGGCTTCGGCAGATAGGCGCCCGGCGCGGACTTCTCGGCGTTGCCCAGCACCAGGTCCACCTCGCCCATGGCGGCGAATTGGGCCGGGTCGATCTGGGCCGCGCAGCCGGTGACGATCAGCTTGGCGCCCGGCCGCTCCCGCCGCGCCTTGCGGATCGCCTGGCGCGCCTGGCGCACCGCCTCGGCGGTCACCGCGCAGGTGTTGAAGACGATGGCGTCCGACAGGCCGTCGGCGGCGGCCTGCTTGCGGATGATCTCGCTCTCATAGGCGTTCAGCCGGCAGCCGAAGGTGACAATTTCGACGGCTCCGCCGGCGGAATTGTCATCCCGGAACGGCGCGTCCGCGTCGTATCCGGGATCCAATTCCTTGGGGTCCACGGCGTCGCTCACGGCAGTTCGCCCGCAAAGTCCACGGCGGCGGGGCCGGTCATGTGGACGTGGTCGTCGTCGCGCCACTCGATCAGCAGCTCGCCGCCGTCGAGGACGAGCACGGCGGACCGGTCCGTCAGGCCACGGCGCGCCGCCGCCACCAGGGCCGCGCAGGCGCCGGTGCCGCAGGCCTTGGTCAGGCCGGCGCCCCGTTCCCAGACGCGCAGGCGGATACGCCCACGGTCGATCACTTGGGCGAAGCCGACGTTCACCTGCTCCGGGAACAGCGGATGGTGCTCGACCATCGGGCCGATAGTGGCGATCGGCACAGCCTCAACGTCGTCCACGAAGAACACCACGTGCGGATTGCCCATGGACACGCAGCCCGGCGCGGTCGCCAGCGTGGTGTCGGTGGACAGCGTCTCGTCGAGGGCGCGGGTGTCCTGCTCGCGGGCCAGCGGAATGTCCTGCCAGCCAAGGCCGGGCTTGCCCATGTCGACGCTGACCAGCCGTTCGCCGGCGCGGGTGGCGATCAGCTGGCCGGCCTTGGTCTCGATCACCGCGCGGTCGGTCCCGGACGACTGCATCAGGAGCCAGCCCACGCAGCGCGTGCCGTTGCCGCAGGCGGACACCTCCTCGCCGTCGGCGTTCCAGAAGCGGACCTTGGCGTCCGCGCCGCCGGCGCCTTTTTCGATGGCGATGAGCTGGTCGCAGCCGACGCCCTTCACGCGGTCGGCGATCGCGCGCACCTCTTCAGGCGTCGGCGCGAAGGGCGCACTGCGGGCCTCGACCACGACGAAGTCGTTGCCGAGCCCATTCATCTTCAGAAATGGCATCTTCAGGAACGGACGGCTCATGGCGGCGGACATATAGGCGAAGAGCGGGTTTTGCGCACCCGCGCACGTTTCCGACCCGCAATCACTCCGCGCGAGACAGGTTCGTTCCGGCGCGGATAGAAATACGGGCATGAAAGCTCTGCCGCTCGCGCTCGCCGCCTCCGCTGTCGTCGCCCTCGCCGCATTGGCCGTTCCCATCGCCCACGCCCAGGGGCCGAAGGAGGTCGGCGCCGTCGATCCTTTCCAATGGCTGGAGGACATCGAAAGCCCCCGGTCCATGGCCTGGGTCGAAGGCCAGAACGCCAAGAGCCACGCCCGGCTGGAAGAGGACCCGCGCTACGAGGTCTTCCGCAAGGAGGCCCTGGCGATCTTCACCGCCCAGGACCGGATCCCGACCCCGCGCTTCCGCGCCGGCGGCGTCGACAACTTCTGGCAGGACGCGACCCACGTTCACGGGATCTGGCGGCACACGACGCTGGCGTCCTACCGGTCGGCCAATCCGCAGTGGCAGACCCTGCTGGACCTCGACGCCCTTTCCAAGGCCGAGGGCAAGAACTGGATCTGGAAGGGCGCCAACTGCTTGAAGCCGGCGCAGACCCTTTGCCTGGTCCACCTGTCCAACGGCGGCTCCGACGCGGTGGAGGACCGGGAGTTCGACACCGTCACCGGCAAGTTCGTGGACGGCGGCTTCCACTTCCCGAACGCCAAGCAGAACGCCGCCTGGATCGACAAGGACACCCTGATCGTCGCCCGGCCCTGGACCGCCGACGAGGTCACCAAGTCCGGCTATCCCTATGTGGTGAAGATCGTGAAGCGCGGCGGCGAGCCGCGCGAGGTGTTCCGCGGCGACAAGAGCGACGTGCAGGACGGCGCCCGGGTGCTGGAGGGGGCCGGCGGCAAGGTCGACGGCGTCATCGTCAGCCACGGCCTCACCTTCTACCAGCGCGAGTTCAAGCTGTTGGACGACAAGGGTGGGCTGACCACCATCCCCCTGCCGAAGAAGGTCGAGGACGACACCTATGTCGACGGCCAGCTTGTCTTCACCATCAAGGAGGACTGGAAGGCGTTCAAGGCCGGCGCGGTGATCAGTTACGACCTGGCGGACCTCAGGAAGGACGCCGCGAGCGCCAAGGCCCAGCTGGTGTTCATGCCCGGGTCGCACGACGCCGTGGAGCGCGTCTCGTCCTCCAAGGACCGGCTGGCGATCGTCCTCCTGGAGGACGTCAAGGGCGCGGTCGACGTCTACGACCACAAGGCCGGCGTCTGGCTTGCCCACCGGCTGAAGCTGCCGGGGAATTCCAACATCGGCCTGGTCAGCGCCTCGGACGACGACGACCAGATGTTCTTCACCGCCGAGGGCTTCCTGGATCCGACCTCGCTGTGGCTGGCCGACGCCGCCAGCTTCGCCACCGCCAAGGTCAAGCAGCTGCCCGCCCAGTTCGATGGCTCGAAGGATGTGGTGGACCAGTACTTCGCCACCTCGAACGACGGGACCAAGGTCCCCTACTTCGTAGTCCACCGGAAGGACATGAAGCTGGACGGCTCCACGCCGACCCAGATGTTCGGCTATGGCGGCTTCGAGCTCTCCGAGCCGCCGGTCTACATCCCGCAGATGGGCAAGCTGTGGCTGGAGCGCGGCGGCGCCTACGTCATCGCCAACATCCGCGGCGGCGGCGAGTTCGGGCCGGCCTGGCACGAGGCGGCGCTACGCGAGCACCGCCAGCGCGCTTTCGACGACTTCGCCTCGGTGGCCAAGGACCTGGAGGCGCGCAAGATCACCTCGCCGCGCCACCTGGGCATCTACGCCCGCTCGAACGGCGGCATCCTGACCACGGTCTCGATGACCCAGCATCCGGAGCTGTTCAACGCCGTGGTCGTCGAAAGCCCGCTGATCGACATGCTGCGCTACAACCACCTGTCGGCCGGCGCGTCCTGGGTGGCGGAATACGGCGATCCGGACGTCCCGGCGGACCGCGAATTCATCGCGAAGTACTCGGGCTACCAGAACCTCAAGCCCGGGGTGAAATACCCGGAGCCCTACATCACCACCAATACCCGCGACGACCGGGTGCACCCCGGCCATCCGCGCAAGTTCGCCGCGATGATGGAGAAGATGGGCCTGCCCTACCTCTACTACGAGCAGACCTTCGGCGGTCACGCCAACGACGCCGACCCGGAGCTCAACGCGCGGCGCTGGGCGCGGCACTACGTGTACCTGTCGCAGAAGCTGATGGATTGAAATCGATCTCCGGGTGTCATCCCGGAAAGTGCGCAGCGCTTATCCGGGACCCATAGACTTCGAGGCGCGGAGGAGACCGCGGCGGCGATCCCCGGCTTCATCGAGCACCGCGGAGTCTATGGATCCCGGTCTTCGCTTCGCGAAACCGGGATGACACCCGGGGATAGAAACGCGAAAGCCCCCGCCTCTCACGAGGCGGGGGCTGCCGGACCTTCGACTGTGGGATAGCCCCTTGCCCTAGTGGGCGCGGCGCCAGTCGACGGCGAGGTCGGGTTCGCGGAAGGCGAAGCGCTTCAGGTGGCTTGCAACGACGCCTTCCAGGCGGTCGAGCCCTTCCGGCGCTTCCGCCTCGGCCACGATCATCAGGGTCTCCGGCGCGGCGCGCAGGCCGACCTTGCCCATCTCGAAGACCACCTCGCCCTCGCGATCGTTGAAGGTGGCGGGCACGCGGTGGCCGAAGTGCTTGCAGAGCTGGATCATGTAGCGGCGGCCGTTGGCCGTCGGGATCGTCGTGCTCGACTTCAAGGCGCTCGCTCCTAGAGCTTCTCGATCGCCGCGGCGGTGTCGTCGAGCATGGCGATCATCTTGTCCATCTGCTCGTCGGTGATCGGCCGGCGCATGCGCTGGCTCAGCACCATGCCGAGGTTGCCCATGGCCCGGCCAACCCGGTGGCCCGACTGGCGCGACGCCTGGCTCAGGTGGTCCATGCGGCCGAAAATGGCGTCCACGCCGGCCTTGTTCTGATCGAGCGCGGCCTGGCCTTCGGGCGTGATCTCGAAGAGCTTGCGCCCGCCCTCGGCGTTGGCCGGGCGGATGAAGCCCTCGTCCTCCAGCATGGAGAGCAGCGGGTAGATGACGCCCGGGCTGGGCCGATAGGCGCCGCCCGTACGCTCCTCGAGCGTCTTGATCAGTTCGTAGCCGTGGTGCGGTTGCTCGGCGATCAGGGCCAGGACGACGAACCGCAGGTCGCCGTGTTCCATGAAGCGCTCGCCGCGATGGCGGCCGCGGTGGTGTTCGCGGGCGTGCTCGCCCCAGTGGCCCCAATGGCCGCGACCGTGCCGCTCGTGGCGGTCGCCGAACATGTGATGATGTCTATGCATATCGATGCCCCCTCCTTAAGAGGCATTTTCGATATATCTAGATCGTTTTCGATATGCAAGCGTATTTCGATATGTCGAAACAATTTTCTCATTCGCGGAGCACTTCGGCGAGGAGGCGGCCTTCGGCCGCGCGATTGGAGCCGGCGCGCCAGGCCACGACGATCTCGCGGTTGGGGTGCGGGGCCTCGATCGGCCGGACGGCCACGTGGGCGGCGTTGGCCAGGCCGGCCTGCACCGCCATGGCCGGCAGGAAGGTCACGCCCAGGCCCGAGCCCACCATCTGCACCAAGGTCGGCAGCGAGGTGGCGGCGAAGCTTTCCTCGCCCGGCGCGGCGCGCGGCGGCTTCAGCCCGCAGGCGGCCAGCGCGTGCTCGCGCAGGCAGTGGCCATCCTCCAGCAGGATGATGTCCTCCTTCTCCAGCGCCTCCGGATCGGCGGACGACTGCTTCGCGAGCGGATGGTCGGCGGGCAGGGCCGCCAACAGCTCGTCGTCGGAGACATGCGCCCAGTTCAGCCCCTGCATGTCGAACGGCAGGGCGATCAGGGCGGCGTCCAACTGGCCCGCCTTCAGCGCCGCGATCAGCCGCTGGGTCAGGTCCTCGCGCAGGTAGAGGCGCAACTTGGGAAACCGCTGGCGCAGCAGCGGCAGGGCGCGCGGCAACAGGAAGGGCGCGACCGTCGGGATGACGCCCAGGCGGAAGCGGCCGGTCAGCGGCTGGCCGGCGTTCTTGGCCGCCTCCACCAGCTCCTCGGTCTCGTTGAGGATCACGGTGGCGCGGCGCAAAGCCTCCTCGCCCACGGCGGTCAGGATGACGCCGGACCGGGCGCGGTCGACCACCGGGGCGTTCAGCGCCTTCTCCAGCTCCTGGATGCCGGAGGAGAGGGTGGGCTGGGTGACGTGGGCCGCCTCGGCGGCGCGGCCAAAGCTGCCGTGTTCAGCGAGCAGCTTCAGATATTGCAGTTGGCGAAGGGTCGGGAGCATGGCCTCAACATAGGTCCGCTCTATC
>JAFEDM010000509.1 GCA_018241625.1 Pseudomonadota bacterium
AGTCGACGGTCTGGGCGCCGTCGCCGGCCTGTTTCAGCAGTTGCGCCTCGGCCTCGTGGACCTGGCCCAGGCCTTCTACGACGCCATCAAGGCCAAGGACGTCAAGGCCATCGTCTTCCGCCTGAACTCGCCCGGCGGCTCCGACACCGCTTCGGAGCAGATCCTGGCGGCCGTCCGCGCGGCCAAGGCGGCCGGCAAGCCAGTGGTCGTCTCCATGGGGACCTATGGCGCCTCGGGCGGCTACTGGGTCTCGTCGGAGACCTCGGCCATCGTCGCGGAGCCCTCGACGCTCACCGGCTCCATCGGGGTGTTCGGCGGCAAGTTCGCGGTGGGCCCGGCGCTCGCCCGCTTCGGCGTCGACATTCGCCAGCTGGGCGTGGGCTCGTCCTACGCCGGGGCCTTCGGGGTGGGCCGCGAGTTCAGCCCTGCCGAGCGCGCCGCCTTCGCCCGCTGGATGGACCGGATCTACGACAACTTCGTCGCCCGTGTGGCCGAGGGGCGCAAGCTGCCGGTCGAGCGCGTGCGTGAGATCGCCAAGGGCCACGTCTGGACCGGCGCCCAGGCCAAGGAACTGGGGCTGGTGGACGAGATCGGCGGCTTCTACGACGCGGTGGCCAAGGCCAAGGCCCTGGCCGGCATCACCGGCGAGGCCCGGCTGAAGCGCATGTCGCCCTCCGGCTCGGCGCTCGAGGCGATCCAGAAGATGCTGGGCGTCTCGGCGACCTCGGCCCGCACCCTGGCCGCCGCCGCCTGGGTGTTCGGCGACCCGCGCGCCCAGGGCGTGCTGGACGAGATCGGCGACGCGCGCCTGCGCAGCCAGGGTGCGACCGTCCTGGCGCCGACGAAGGTGCGATAGCCGCCGCGCTGGCCGAGCTTCGGGCTCTGCCTCAGCGGAAGATCGAGCGGATGTCGTCCGGCGCCGTCGAAGAGCGCTGGAACTCGCGCCGCACCCGCGCATCCCCGGGCGGCGAGGGCGTGAAGGTCACCACCCGGCGGCCGAAGTCCAGGGTCACGTCCTTGAAGTGGCGCAGCACGTCCACCCCGATCAGGATCGCCGGCCGGTCGTTCAGCTTCCACAGGTCGAAGATGTGCAGGTCGGCGAAGACGCCCAGCACCGACTGGATCTGCATCCCGCCCAGGCGCAACAGCGGCAGCGGCGCGAACTCGCCCACCGCCGTCTGGCCGGTGGCGCTGATCAGCGGCACGGGCGCCAGGCGCACCCCGAATTCCGGATGGCTGCGCACCACCGCGTCGCGCAGCACGCGGTTGCCGACCGTCACCTGGGCGCCTGAATCGATGAAGGCCGCGACGCGCACGTCGCCCACCTGGGCGTCCAGGATCACCAGCTGGCCGTTGCGATAGGCGGCGCTGATCGGAATCGGCTCGTCGTAGGGCTTGATCCGCGAGCCGGTGAGCCGGCCGATCTCCACCCCGCGGCCGGAATCGGCGATCTCGAAGCGGTTGAGGTCGAACTGCAGCGACATCAGCCGGTCCTTGAGGATGTCGACGCCCAGCAGGCCTTCGGCGCCCAGCAGGGCGCGGGGCAGGACCGGCATTTCCAGGTCGCGCGAGGTCACCGCGCCCACCGCCAGGCGATGGACCAGGGCGAGGTCGGCGGGCTCGGCGCCGGCGATCCCGTGCACCTCGGCGCGGCCGGCGTTGGGCAGGCCGCAGGCGGCGGCCACCTCGGCGGCGACCACCGTGCGGTTCGCGCCCGTGTCGGCGACGAAGCCGAACGGGCCCTTGCCGTTCAGGAACACCGGCACGACCATCCGCTTGGCCTGGTCGAAGGCGGTCTCGAGCTGGGCGCTCGCCGGCGGCTGGCCGTTCTGGGGCGCGATCGGCGGCGGCTCCTGCGGCCCCATGTCGGTCAGGTTGATGGAGATCACGCGCCGGGGCGGCGTCATGCACGCGCTGAGCGCCACCGGCGCCAGCGCCGCCGCCAGGCCCCGCCTGGACCAACCCTTGCCCGACATCCGCGCTCCCTTTGCGGCGCAGTCTGCGCCGGGGCGCGATGCAGCGGAAGGCCGCTGCGACGAACGTCAGTCCCCTGACGTCAAATGACGGGCGGCGATGGCGGTCCGCGGGCGGCGCCGCGCCGGTCCTCGGGCCTCAGGCGTCGAACTTGCGGGTCCGCGCCGCGCCGATGTCGGTGAGCAGGGTCTGGGCCAGTTCGCGCTGCGCCTCGGAGCTGCGGGGATCGGCGATCAGCGCCTTTAGCCGCGCCTCGCCGGCGTCGTAATGGCCTTCGGCCAGGTCCGCCCGGGCCAGGGCGACGACCGCCTCCGGGAAGCCGGGCTCGGCGGCCAGGACGCGTTCGGCCGCGCCGCGCGCCTCCTCGAAGCGCCCCGAACGCGCGGTCAGGGTGGCGATCCCGGCCAGGGCCAGCAGGTTGTCGCCCTGCAGTTCCAGCGCGCGACGATAGGCGGCCTCGGCGTCGGCCTCGCGGTCCAGCTGCTCCAGCACCGCGCCGCGCGCGGCGTGGGCGTGGCCGAGGCCCGGCTGGGCGGCGATCAGGGCGTCGAACTGCGGCAGCGCCTCGGCGAAACGCTGCAGGCGGAAGAGGCCCAGCCCCAGCGCCTGGATCAGCCCCAGGTCCTGCGGGAAGGCGCGGTGGCCGCGCTGCAGCAGGCTGACCGACTCCGCGAAACGGTCGTCCGCCTCCAGCAGGCCGGCGGCCAGGTTGAAGGTCAGCGGATGCTCCAGCCCGCCGGCCAGCGCCGCCTGGGCGAGGGTCGCGGCGGCCTCCAGGTCGCCCGAGGTGAGCTTGCTCTGGATGGCCTGCAGCTGGGCGCGGTCGGCCTCCGGGTTGCGCGGCGCCGGCGCCGGCGCGCCCATCTGGATCTTGATCGGTCCGGACTTGAATTCCATCTCGCGCCCCTCGTGGCTCCGCCTCGCGGCGGCGGGCCCACCCATAGAGCCAGTCCGCCCATAGAAAAAGGGCGGCGGATTGCTCCGCCGCCCGATCTCTTGAAGGTGACCTTCGACTTAGAAGTCGGCGGTCAGGCCCACGTAGACGTAACGGCCACCCCAGTTGTCGTAGACCTGCGGGTAGGTGTTGCCGTTGCAGAAGGTGGCGGCGCAGTTGGTGCCCACCAGCGGCGGATCCTTGTCGAACACGTTCTGCACGCCAACCCGGAAGTTCAGGTTGTTGTGGACGGTCACGTTGGCCGTCAGGTCGATCAGGTTCTGAGCGGCCAGGTGGTGCTCCGAGGCGAACGCGTTGCCGGCGTTGGCCAGCTGCGGGTTCGAGTCGAAGGCGTCCAGGCTGACGCGGCCGAAGTAGCGCCACTGCAGCGAGAAGCTCAGGCTCTTGAACCAGTCGCCGTAGGAGTACGGCGTGTTCCAGGTCAGGCGGGCCTTGTGGCGCCAGGTCGGAGCCGGGATGCCGCAGACCAGGCCGTACAGGCCGGCGCAATCGTAGCTCGCGCCGCCCGGCAGGGGCTGGGTGACCAGGGTGTCGAGCCAGGTGCCGACCATGGCGACCGAGATCGAGCCGTTGTCGCCCAGGCCGAGGTTCGACAGGTCGGTCCGGTAGTTGGCGTTGACGTCGACGCCCGAGGTCTTCAGCGAGCCGGTGTTCAGGGTCGTGTCGGTCACGAAGCCTTGCGGCGAGAGCCACAGGGAGTTGTTCGCGTCACGGTGGACCAGGCTGCAGAAGGTCGGGTTCCCGGAGTTGACGCACTGATTCAGGATCAGGTTGGCGCCGTAGCCGCCGATGAACTGGTCGACCTTGATGTTGAAGTAGTCGGCCGACAGCGACAGGCCGGGCACGAACTTCGGCTGCCACACCACACCGGCGGTGTAGGTGTCGGAGATTTCCGGCTTCAGGTTCGGGTTACCGCCGCCCAGGCCGTTGTACTGGTTGGCCGGGTTGGACTCGATCGCCAGGACCTGCGCGGTGGTCAGGTGGAAGATGCTGGCGCAGTTGGCGATCTTGGCCGCGTTGGCGGCGGCGTTGGCCGCCAGGCCGGCGCAGGGATCCTGGTTGCCGTCCAGGCCCACGGTCTGGGTCTGGAACAGTTCGATCACGTTCGGCGCACGGACCGCGCGGTTGTAGCCGGCGCGGAAGCGCAGGCCGTCGATCACTTCCCACTCGCCGGACACCTTGTAGGTGTTGGTGGTGCCGACCGAGGAGTAGTCCGAATAGCGGTAGCCGAGTTCCAGGGACATTTCCTTGGCGAACGGCATGTCGCTCACCAGCGGGATGCGGGCTTCGCCGAACAGCTCGTAGACGTCGAAGCTGCCGTTGGTCGGAGCCGCGGCGCCGCCGTTGCCGTTCACCAGGCCGTTCACCGACAGGAAGTCGGCGCCATTGTCCAGGTGCTCGCGGCGATATTCGGCGCCGAGCGCGACACCCACGCCTTCCGAAGCGTACGGGCTCTTGATCCCGTAGTCGCCGAGCTTGCCGGTGAAGGCCAGCGAGGCCACCCGCTCCTGGGTGTTGGTGAAGTTGAAGGACTGGATCGACAGGAAGTTGATCGCCGCCTTCGAGATCAGCTGCGACGAGAAGATGTTCGCCGGCACGCAGCCGGCGTCCGGGTTGGCCGCCGGGTTACAGATCACCGTCCCGTTCGGGCCGGCCACCGCGTTCAGCGACTGGTTGATGCGGGTCAGGTCGAAGTTGCCCGACTGCTTGTTGTTCACCTGGACCGAGCCGAACTGCAGGTAGCCGTCGTAGTTCCAGCTCTTGCCCAGGTCGCCCTTCAGGCCGACCACGATGCGGTAGTCGTCGTGGCGGAACTGGGTCAGACGGCCGGTCTGCTCGGCGTCGAGCAGACGACGGGCGATCGTGCCGGTGAAGGTGCCCGCCGGGTTGGTGGCGCAGGTGCCGCCGCCGGTCGCCGCGGTGGGGACCAGCAGGGCCTTTTCCTGGGCCGTCAGGAACGGGTTGGCGCAGTTCACGCTGAACGTGCCGGCGAAGATGCCGCCCGCGGCGATCTGGGCCGTCGAGTTGTCGTCCATGAACATGGTCTGCATGTACGCGTCCGCCCACGGCGCGATCTCGTAGTGGGCGAAGGCGCCGAGCGAGTAGCGCTCGTCAGGACGCATGAAGAAGTTGGCCGGACCGAAGTTGAACACGTCCGTCGAAACGCGGGGACGGAAGGTGTTGAAGGTGGTCGGGTCGACCAGGAAGCTGCCGACGCGGGCCGGATAGGCCGTGCCCGAACCCGAGCAGGTGAAGCCCGCCGCCGTGGTGGCGAAGGTGCAGGCCGAGTAGTCGCGGTCGGCTTCCAGAATGGCGTTGTTCTGGCGATAGGTGGCGTAGGCGGTGATGTTGCCCTTGCCGTCCGGCGCGTTGACGCCGATCACCATGGTGACTTCCGAGCCTTCGCCTTCCCACTTGTTGCCCGGGATGGCGAACTGCGAGGGGATGATGGCGGTCTTGGCGCCGGCGGTCAGGGCCGCTTGGCCGGCCGAGTTGTTGTTGTCGTGCTGATAGCCCGAGTACTGCGCGTCGATCCGCACGCCCTCGAAGTTCTTCAGCATGATGAAGTTGACGACGCCCGAGATGGCGTCGGCGCCGTAGGTGGCCGAGGCGCCGCCCGTCAGCACGTCCACCCGCTCGACCAGCGGGGCCGGGATGAAGTTCAGGTCGGCCGGGGTCGGCTGCGAGCGGCGGCCGTCGATCAGCACCAGGGTGCGGGACGAGCCCAGGCCGCGCAGGTTGACGGTGGCGGTGCCGTTGGAGCCGTTGGTGATCGAGGAGCCCTGGCCGGCGAACACCTGCGGCAGGGAGTTGGTGATGTCTTCGATCCGGGTGACGCCCTGGGCCTTGATGTCGGCGTTGCCGACCGTGGTCACCGGCGCGATGGAGGTCAGGTTCGGCGACGGGATACGCGTGCCGGTGACGACGATTTCGGAGACTTCGCCGCTACCCGCATCGGCGGCGGCCGCGTAGGCCGAGGTCGCGGACAGGCCCAGGAAGGCCGCGCCGCAGATCATCGAGGAGGCCAACAGGCGCTCCCGGGTGTTTTGGATTTTCAAGGTCTACATCCTCCAGCGGCCGCCCGGATTGGGCCAGCCTGCCCCCAAACAAAATCGGTCCCGGAATCTCAGTCGAACCCGGTTACGCTGGAGTTACGGGCGTATCCGACCCAGGGTCAACGATCATTAGCCCGCTGTAATGTAGTCGCGGACGACCTGTCGCATTCTGGTCACAGATTGGGCGTTCAGGCCGTAATGCGCGCATAATTTGTTCCCCGGAAACCCGTTTGCGCCCCCGCGCCTGCCGCCGGAACGGGCTTCCGCGGCCCAACCATGGCGAAGGCGCGCTTGACGCGAAGGGAAACCGCCTCGGCGGTCAGCTGTCCCAGGCCGGCGCGGCCTTGCCGCCATAGCTGTCGACGGCCTGTAGCAGGGCGCTGACCAGCTCGCGCTCGGCCTGGCTGAGCTCGGGCCGCCAGATGTCGAAGATCATCACCACCCGCAGCTTGTCCGGGTTCCGGTTCCAGGCCTCGTGCTCGATGGAATCGTCGAAGACGCAAGCCTGACCCTCGACCCAGGGCCGGGTTTCCGGCCCCACCCGCATGGCGCAGTGCTCCGGCACGATCAGCGGCAGGTGGCAGATGAAGCGGGCGTTGATCGAGCCGTGGTGCGGCTTGATGTGGGTCCCCGGCCGCAGCAGCGAGAACAGCACCGAGGGCGTGCGCCCGGGGATTTCGCACAGGGGCGCGTCGGCCAGGGCCGCGGCCACCGATGGGCAGCGCGCCAGGTTCTCGGCCTGCGGGACGCCGCCCTTCCAGAGGTAGAAGGCGCTCCACGACGGATCGCCCAGGAGGCCCGAGCTCGGCGCGAAGGTCGGCCGGTCGGGCTCGGGCTGCAGATAGGCCGAAAAGGCGCTGGACGGCGCGGCGGCGTCTTCGTCCAGCATCCGCAGCAGGTCGGCGCGGATGGCGTCGGTCGCCGCCTCCACCTTGTCCAGCCAGGGAAAGGCCGCCCGGTCCGCCCAGGCGATCTGCGGCAGCTCCGGGAAATAGAAGTGCCGCGGCTGCTGCAGATAGATCTCCTGCCGGCCGAGCAGTAGGTCCAGCGCCTGGCGGGCGCGCCGCGCTTCCGGCCGGTCCAGGTCCTGCGACGCCAGGCGCTGCGCCAGGTGGTCCCGGAACCCCCCTTCATAGCCGCGCGCCAGGGCCGCCACGCGCGCCACCTCGGTCTGCACAGACGGATCGGTCGGGCGCAGCACCTCGGCCAGCTTGACCGCGGCGGTGTAGTAGGACGAGGCCGCCCGCACATCGTGCTCGGCCGCGTAGAGATCGCCGCTCATGATCAGGCCGCGCAGGTCGCGCGGATCCAGCGCCAGCACCTCGCGCAGGGCCGCCTTCTGCGCGGCGGCGTCGCCGGTGATCCGGTGGACCATGGCGATGGCGGTCCAGACCACGGTGTTGCCCCGACCCGCCGCGGTGATCCGGCGCAGATGGCGAAGCGCGTCCTCCGCGCGGCCCTCGCGCAGCGCCAGCGTCCCGTCGCGCCAGGCGGCGTCCAGATCGGCGGCGGCCATGGTCTCGGTCATGGACACTGGTTCCCGCGGCCGGCCGCCGTGGTCAAGCCGGATCGGGCCCACTGCGGCGTTTGGCGTTGCCGCCGCGAACACTTCGCCCACCGCAGCTTCGCCATGGCCCGGCCGCAATCGCCCGCCACCCATCGATTGCGCGGGCCGCGAGGCGCCCGTAGGGATGTTCGGGCAACTTTCAGGGGATGATGCGATGAGCGGGTTCGGGCTGAGGCCATCACTGTTGAAGGCGTCCGGGGCGCGCCTCGCCCTGACCGCGGCGATGGTCGCGGCCGCCGCCACGCCCGTCCTGGCCGCGCCGGCCCCGGCCTCGGCGCCCGAGCGGGCCCAGCAGCTCCAGTCCCTGCTCGACTGCAAGAAGATCGCCGACCCGACCCAGCGCCTGGCCTGCTACGACAAGGCCGCCACGGTCCTCGACGAGGCCGAGGCCAAGGGCGACGTGGTAGTGGTGAACCGCGAACAGGCCCGCAAGGTGCGCAAGCAGGCGTTCGGCTTCTCCCTGCCCTCGATCAGCCTGTTCGAGCGCGGCGAGAAGACCGAGGACATCGCCGCCACCGAAAGCACCATCGCCGAGGCGCGACGGCTGCCCACCGGCCGCTGGCAGATCAAGCTCGCCGACGGCGGCGGCACCTGGGTGCAGATCGACGCCACCGAAATCCCGATCGACCCGAAGGTCGGCGACCGTGTGAAGATCCGCAAAGCCTCGCTCGGCAGCTATCAGATGGCCGTCGGCAACCAGCGCGAGGTCAAGGTCCACAGGGTCGAGTAGGATTGGGTCGAGCAGGATTGGGTCGAGTAGGATTGGGTGGAGTAGGCAGATGAGCGATTTCCGACACGTCACCGACCACCTTTCGGTCGCCCCGCAGATCAGCGTCTCCGATGTGGCGGAGGCCAAGGCCCAGGGCTTCACCACCCTGATCAACAACCGCCCCGACGGCGAGGCGCCGGACCAGCCGCCGAGCGCCGAGATCGAGGCCGCCGCCAAGGCCCAGGGCCTGGCCTATGTCCACATCCCGGTGCGCGGCATGCCGGGACCGGCGGAGGTCGCCGCCCAGCGCGCGGCCATCGACGGCTCGGCCGGGCCGGTGTTGGCCTTCTGCCGCTCGGGCACGCGGTCGATCACCACCTGGTCCCTGGGCCAGGCCGAGGCCGGCGCCATCAGCCGCGCCGAGCTGGTCGGCCTCGGCCGCGCGGCGGGCTACGACCTGTCGGGCGCGCTCGGCGCCTAGCCCGGAGCGACCGCCGATGATCCCCTACGTCCGGGACATGGATTTCGAGTACGGGGCCTGCGACCAGGTCTCGCCGCTGATCCGCCGGGTGGTCGCCAACAACCCGGGCCCGTTCACCTTCCGGGGCACCGGGACCTACATCGTGGGCCGGGGCGAGGTCGCGGTGATCGATCCCGGCCCGGACGACCCCGACCACCTGGCGGCCATCCTGAAGGCGGTGCAGGGCGAACGCGTCGTCGCCATCCCCATCACCCATCACCATGCGGACCACTCGCCGCTCGCGGCGGCGCTGAAGGCGGCGACCGGGGCCACCGTCTATGGCTGCGCGGTCCTGCACCACCACATGGAGCACGGCGACGCGCCGCGCATGGAGGCCGACCACGACCTCGGCTTTTCGCCCGACGTCAGCCTGTGCGACGGCGGCTTCATCGACGGCCCGGGCTGGACGCTGGAAGCCATCCCGACGCCCGGCCACACCTCCAACCACCTCTGCTATGCCCTGAAGGAGGAGAACGCCCTGTTCTCCGGCGACCACGTCATGGGTTGGTCGACCACGGTCATCACCCCGCCGGACGGCGACATGACCGCCTATCTCGACAGCCTGGCCAAGGTGAAGGCGCGCGACTTCGACGTCCTGTGGCCGACCCACGGCCCGCCGATCCGCGAGGTCGCCCCGTTCCTCGACGCCTACGTGGCCCATCGCCAGGAGCGGATGGACCAGATCACGCTCGCCCTGTCGCAGGGCCCCGCCACGATCCGCGAGCTGGTGCCGAAGCTCTATGCGGACGTGGACAGCCGCCTGCACCCGGCGGCGGCGCGCTCGATGCTGGCGGCGATCATCCACATGGAGCGCGGCGGCGAGATCGAGGCCAGCGGCCCGCCGGGCCTCGACACCACCTACCGCCTGGCCTGAGCTACGCCTTCACCGAGCTTTTTCCGGCTTCAGATCCGGCGCAGCACGCCGTGCATTTCCTCGCGCCGCAAGCCGCCGATCGCCGCGGCGACGCTGGCGACGAAGGCGCTGAGCAGAAGGCCGACGGCCATGAAGAACGACATCTGGGCCGCGAGGTTCGCGGCGCGCAGCGGATCGGCCTGCAGCACCACCGCGGCGGCGGTCGCCGCCGTGTCCTGCGGCATGATCGCCACCAGCAGCAGGGCGCCGCCGATCGTGCTGACCGCCCAGGTGATCAGGCCGTGCGCGGTGTCGCGGAAGTGGACCTCGTGCTCGTGGACGAAGGCCCAGCGGGCGCGCAGGCGGCCGGCGAGATAGCCGCCCAGGGCGGCCGACAGCACCTGGATCGCCACCAGGCAGGCGCCGGCGATGGGCGTGAACGACGCGCCGGCCGGCGCGCCGCCCGGCCAGGGCGCCGCCATCTTCAGGCCGAAGCCGGCGGCCAGCGCCGACAGCAGCATGGCCAGCGCGATGGCCGAGGCTGCGCCCGCGAAGATCGCGGACCATGAGATCGGCGGATGGGTCTCGTCGCCCACCGTGACCCGGGAAAGGTCGGTTTGCATTCGACGGCTCCTCTCCAGGTTCAGAAGTGGTGCGTGCAGAACGCGAGCAGCAGGATGATCGGCAGGGGCACGCCCAGGAACATCAAAAGGATTGACCGCATCGTCGCCTCGATCCGTTGGTTGAACAGCGGGCGATCAACGCGAGCGCGGCCACGCCTGTTCCGGTGCGATAGTCTGGCGTTCGGCTAGAGCCGCCGTTCCAGCACCACGAAATAGAGGTCGGGCCGGGTCGGCACGCCGGGTCGCGGGTCGTGGTAGGGCCAGGGCGCGGTCTCGCCGGTGCGGGCGTAGCCGCGCCGCTCGTACCAGGCGATCAGGCTCTCGCGCTGGGCCACCACGGTCATGCGCATCCGGGTCGCGCCTTGCGAGCGCGCGTGGTCTTCAGCCGCCGCCAGCAGGCCGCGGCCCAGCTTCTGGTCCTGCCGGTCGGGCCGCACGGCGAGCAGGCCCAGGTACCAGGCGCCGTCGCCCTTCGGCTCCAGCCAGACATGGCCCAGATGGTCGTCGGCGTCGTCGCGCCAGATCATCAGCTGGGCCTGCGGCGCGGCGGCCAGATCCTCGCGCAGCAGCGCCTCGCTGAGGCGCTCGCCCGCGATCATGTCCTCGACGTTCCAGCTCTCGCCTTCGCCACGCCCGCGATAGGCCTGGTTACTCAGCGCGACGATCGACGGATAGTCCGCCTCGACGGCAGGCCGCAGCCGCACCTCTGCACTCAACCCCGCCGTTTTCAGGCGCTGACCGTCGCCTTGGCGGTCGGCAGGACATAGTCCTTCATCCGCTCGCGGATCAGCTTCTTGTCGATCTTGCCGGTGGCGCCCAGCGGGATGTCTTCGACGAAGACCACGTCGTCCGGCGTCCACCACTTGGCGATCTTGCCTTCCAGGAAGCTCAGGAACTCCTCCTTGGAGGCCGACTGGCCGGCCTCGAGCTTGACCAGCAGCACCGGCCGCTCGTCCCACTTCGGGTGCGCCGCCCCGATCACCGCGCACAGGGCCGCCTTCTCGTGGCCCACGGCGATGTTCTCGATCTCGATGGAGCTGATCCACTCGCCGCCGGACTTGATCACGTCCTTCGAGCGGTCGGTGATCTGCATGAAGCCGTCGGGGTCGATGGTCGCCACGTCGCCGGTGTCGAAATAGCCCTCGTCGTCGAGGATCACCCCGCCGTCGCCCTGGAAGTACTGGCCGACCACGAAGGGCCCGCGCACCATCAGCTTGCCGAAGGTGACCCCGTCGTGCGGCAGCCGCGCGCCGTTGTCGTCCACCAACTTCAGCTCGATACCCACCGGCGGGCGGCCCTGCTTCAGGGTGTAGCGGAGCTGTTCCTCGGCATCGAGCTTGATGGTCTTGCCGGTGGGCGTGGCCAGCGTGCCCAGCGGCGAGGTCTCGGTCATGCCCCAGGCGTGGGTGACGGAAACGCCGTAGTCGTCGCGGAAGGCGCGGACCAGGGCCTCGGGCACCGCCGAGCCGCCGATCACCACCCGCTTCAGGGTCGACAGCTTCAGCCGGTTGTCACGCAGGTGGCCCAGCAGCATCTGCCAGACCGTGGGCACGGCGGCCGAGAACGTGACGCCCTCGGTCTCCAGCAGCTCGTAGACCGAGGCGCCGTCCAGCTTCTGGCCCGGCATCACCAGCTTCGCGCCGGCCGCCGAGCACGAGAAGGCCAGGCCCCAGGCGTTGGCGTGGAACATCGGCACCACCGGCAGCACCGTGTCCGTGGCCGAAATGCCCATCACGTCAGTGCCCATGGTCACCAGGGTGTGGATGAAGTTCGAGCGGTGCGAATAGAGCACGCCCTTGGGATTGCCGGTCGTGCCCGAGGTGTAGCAGAGCGCCGCCGGCGTCTGCTCGTCGAAGCCACCCCAGATGCAGTCGGCCGACTGCTGGCCGATCAGGGTCTCGTAGCAGAGCGCGCCCGGGAAGACGTCGGGCTGCATGTGCGCCTCGTCGGTCAGCACCACGACGTGCTTCACCGTCGGCATCTTCGCCCGGTTCTCCTGCAGCACCGGCAGGAAGGTCAGGTCGGTGAAGATCACCTGATCTTCGGCGTGGTTGATGATATAGCAGAGCTGCTCGGCGAACAGGCGCGGGTTCAGGGTGTGGCAGACCGCCCCGATGCCCATGATGCCGTACCAGGCCTCGATGTGGCGGCCGGTGTTCCAGGCCAGGGTCGCGCAGCGGTCGCCCGGCTTGATCCCCAGCGACAGCAGGGCGTTGGACAGCTGTTTGGCGCGGGCGTGGACCTGGGCGTAGGTCGAGCGGACGATGGGGCCTTCCACCGAGCGGCTGACGATCTCCCGGTCGCCGTGCCAGTTCTTCGCATGATCCAGGATCTTGTCGACCGTCAGCGGCCAGTTCTGCATCAATCCCAGCATCTTACGCTCCCATCGCCCCTGCCATCCGGTTGCCGCCGGCCTTTGGCGTACTCCTATTGTTATCGGCGATCAGACGCAACGCGGCGAGATAGCCAGATCTCCGCGGCCTGCTCGGGCGCCTGCGTCGCGTCCACCGTCGCCCAGCCGATGTCCTGGTCGCCGAAGCGGGCGGCCTGGTCGCGCAGCACGGCCACATCGGCATCCGAGGCGTCGCCGACCCGCGCGCCGACCCGGGCCTCCAGCACCTCCAGCGGCGCGGTCAGCCAGGCGCCGTGGAACGGCACGCCGCACTCGGCCGCCAGCGCCTCGGCCCGGGCGCGCAGCGGCGCCTCGGTGAAGGTGGCGTCCAGCACCACCGCGCGGCCGGCCTTCAGCATCGCCCGCGCGTCGGCGAACAGGGTCTCGTAGACCTGGGCGTAGAACTGCGGCGTGTAGATGTCGCGCGGCAGCCGGTCGACCGGCCCGACACCCGCCAGGCGCTTCCTCACCTCGTCGGTGCGCAGCACCGCCGCGCCGGGCGAGGCGCCCAGGCCCGGGGCGATGGCGCGGGCGAAGGTCGTCTTGCCGGTGCCGGAAAAGCCGCCGGTGGCCGCCAGCGCCGGCGGCGGCGGCGACAGGTGGGCGATCGCCGCCTCCACATAGGCCGCCGACTGGTCGAGGTCGCCGGAGTGAGCCGCCACGTGCGCCCGCACCGCCGCGCGCACCGACAGGAACAGCGGCAGGGCCGCGAGGCCTTCCCAGACGCCCTGGCCGAAGGTCCGCACCGCCGCGTCCAGATAGGCCGACAACACCCGCACGCCCGCGTCGCGCCGGCCGCGGAAGTCCAGGTCCATCAACAGGAAGGCCACGTCGTACAGGACGTCGATGTCGGACAGCAGGTCGTTGAACTCGATGCAGTCGAACAGGATCGGCTCGCCGTCCTCGACCAAGATGTTGGCCAGGTGCAGGTCGCCGTGGCAGCGCCGGGCGTACCCCGCGGCCGTGCGCGCCTTCAGCAGCGGCAGCTGGCGCTCGAACTCGGCGTTGGTGGCCTCGACCATGGCCTCGACCCGGTCGTGCGCCAGCTGGCCCTTCAGCTCGTTCAGCAGCTCGGCGTTGGAGCCGATGGTCCAGGCCAGCGACGCCCAGCCGCCCTCGGGTCGCAACGGCGCCTCGGCCTGGACGCCGGCGATCATCCGCCCCAGCCGCTCGGCCATCGCCCCGTCGACCTTGGACGGGTCGTTGGACAGCACGCCCGCGTCGTCGAACCGGCGCATCTCGAGCGCGTAGTCCACCGCCTCGCCCGTGGCCCCCGCTTCATCGGCGAAGGCGAAACCGCCGTCGGCGCCGCGGGTGATGGTGCGCACCCGGCGATAGATGTCGGGCGCGGCGGCCTTGTTGAACGCCAGCTCGCGGTCCAGCGCCCACTTGCGCTGGCCGGGCGTCCTGAAGTCGGCATAGCCCAGGTCGGCCGCCCGCTTCATCTTCCAGGCCACCTCGCCGGCCAGGAAGATGCGCGCGCACGCGGTCTCGATGGCCCGCTCCGAACGGCTCTTCAGCCAGGCGACCAGCTCGGCCTGAACCTCGGCGTCGTTCAAGGAAACAGCCTGTGGGTGGTCCAGGCGCCGCTTTCGCCCCGGCTGAACACCAGCCGTTCGTGCAGGCGGAACGGCCGGTCGCGCCAGAACTCGATGGCCTGCGGCGCCACCCGGAACCCCGACCAGTGCGGCGGCCGCGGGACCTTGCCCAGGCCGAACTTCAGCCCGAACTCGGCGATCTTCTTCTCGAAGGCCAGCCGGTCCGGCAGCGGCCGCGACTGCGACGAGGCCCAGGCGCCCAACTGCGCCGGTCGCGCGCGCGTCGCCCAATAGGCGTCGGCCTCCTCCGGCGACACCGGGCTCACGGCCCCGCGCACCCGCACCTGCCGGCGCAGCGACTTCCAGTGGAACAGCAGGGCGGCCTTGGGGTTGGCCGCCAGTTCGCGGCCCTTGGCGCTCTCGACGTTGGTGTAGAAGACGAAGCCGCGGGCGTCGGCCTCCTTCAACAGCACCATGCGCACGTCCGGCAGGCCGTCGGCGTCGACGGTGGCCAGCGACATGGCGTTGGCGTCGTTCGGCTCCTTGCCCAGCGCCTCGGTCAGCCAGGCATTGAACAGGGCGAAGGGATCGTCCTCGGGCAGCTGCGGCAGGGCCTCGGCGCCCGCCACCTGGCGGACATAGTCGTCCTCGCTGGGCGAGGCCGGGATCAGGGTCTTGTCGGTCATTGCGTCGATATAGCCCTGCGCTCGCCCATATCTAAAGCCCTCCTCCTCGATGGAGGAGGGTTGGGTGGTGGTGTGCTTGCAGAGCCCATTGGGCCCGGAGCTTAACCCGGAATTGACCATAACGGCGCGAGGCTCGCCCGCGAATGGCGTCCCCTCCTCCGACCTCCCAGGCTCCGATCACCCTCAAGGCCGCGCGCGACCTGCTGGGCGTGGGCCCCTTCTATTCCGCCGCCGAGCTGCGCCGGGCCTTCCGCGAGGCCGCCAAGCGCGCCCACCCGGATCGGGACGGCGGCGACGAGGCCCGCTTCCACGAGGTGACGGAGGCCTATCACCGGCTGCAGGCGACCCTGCCCGGCCCGCGCGGCGCGGCGCCCGATCCGTTCTTCCAGCCGCCGGCGCCGCGCTCGCCCGAACCCACCGAGCTCACCCTCGACCCGATCGTCGCCATGAACGGCGGCGAGGCCCTGCATCGCACCGGCGACGGCCGTCGCCTGCGCCTCACCCTGCCCGCGGGCCTGCGCAGCGGCGACACCGTGCGCGTGGACGGCCGCGAACTCACCGTGCGCCTGGTCGGGACGCCGGAGATGCTGGTGCGCGGCGATGACGTCTGGATCACCGCCACCGTGCCGCCGCGCCTGCTGGACGAGGGCGGCCGCATCGCCGTCGACACCCCGGTCGGTCGGCGCATCGTGTGGCTGACCAAGAAGGCCGGCGAACGCAAGCTGGTGCGCCTGGCCGGCCAGGGCCTGCCCGCCCGCGGCCGCCACGCCCAGGGCCATCTGTTCCTGCGCCTGGCCGCCGCGCCCGCCGGCGCCGCCGACAGCGCCGCCCGGACCCTGCTGCGCCGCTTCGCCGCCGCCTGGGCCGCCTAACACCGATTTAAGCGGCGCGCGCGGCGTCGCTCCCCTAGGGTCCGCTCAGATTCGGAAGGCGTCGACGCATGCGTATCAGCACCCTGTTTGCGGTCGCCCTGGGGGCGCTGGGCGTGGCCACGGCCGCCGCCGCGGCCGACTATCCGGTGGGCGAGCGCCACCTGGAGACCACCAATCCCACCGCCGCCCTGCGCGACGCCGACCACAAGGCCACCGTCCGCATCACCGTCTGGTATCCCGCCGCCGAGGGCGCGGATGAGAAGTCGCTGGACCTGGGTCCGCCCGGCCAGCCGATGTTCTATGTGGGCTCCGCCGCGCCGGACGCGGCCTTCGCCGACACCCGCCGCCGCCCGGTGATCCTGTTCAGCCACGGCTTCGGCGGCACCGCGCGGATGATGGGCTGGTTCACCACCGTGCTGGCCCAGCAGGGCTATGTGGTGATCGCCGTCGACCATCCGGGCAACAACGGCCTGGACAAGATGACGGTCCCCGGCGCGATCATGTTCTGGGACCGCCCCGGCGACCTGCAGGCGGCGCTGGACAAGGTCGCCGCCGACCCGGCGATCGCGGCGCACATGGACCTGCGCCGCCTGGGCGTCGCCGGCTTCTCGGCCGGCGGCTTCACCGCCCTGGCGGCTGGCGGCGCCCAGGTCGACCTCCAGCACTTCCAGGACTTCTGCAAGGCCCACCCGGACGACGGGGTCTGCGCGCCGCAGAAGGAGCTGGCGGTGCCGCAGGACCAGGCTCAGGCCGCCCTGACCTCGCCTGAACTGGCCCCGGAAGTCGCCCACGCGGGCGGCGACCACTCGATCCGCGGCGTCCGCGCGGTCTTCGCCATGGCCCCGGCCATCGTCCAGGCCTTCGACCCGGCCAGCCTGCGGGCCATGAACGTCCCCGTCTCCATCGTGCTGGGCGAGGCCGATCCCGTCGCCCCGCCGCACACCAACGGCGGCGTCGCGGCCCGCCTGATCCCGCAGGCCCAGCTGAAGGCCCTGCCCGGCGTCGGCCACTACGACTTCCTGTCGACCTGCACCCCCAACGCCATGCAGCGCCAGGTCGAGCTCTGCCGCAACCTGCAGGTTCCGCAGGGGCCGACCCACGTCGCGGCGCTTCAGCAGGCGCTGATCCTCTTCGGCCGGACCATGGGGCCGCCCTAGTCCAGTTGGCGCGGAGCGGCGTTCGCCGCTACAAGCCGGGCCATGTCGCACAACACCTTCGGCCACCTGTTCCGCGTGACCACCTGGGGCGAGAGCCACGGGCCGGCCCTGGGCTGCGTCGTCGACGGCTGCCCGCCCGGGATCGCGCTCACCGAGGCCGACGTCCAGGTCTGGCTGGAGAAGCGCCGCCCGGGCCAGGGCAAATTCGTCACCCAGCGCCAGGAGCCGGACGCGGTGAAGATCCTCTCCGGAGTCTTCGGCGACGAGCGAACGCTCGAGAAATTCGGGGCCGCCCAGGTCACCACCGGCACGCCGATCTCCATGCTGATCGAGAACGTCGATCAGCGCAGCCGCGACTATTCCGAGATCGCCACCGCCTTCCGCCCGGGCCACGCCGACTACACCTACCAGGCCAAGTACGGGGTGCGGGACTATCGCGGCGGCGGCCGGCAATCGGCCCGCGAGACCGCCGCCCGCGTCGCCGCCGGCGCCGTGGCGCGCAAGATCATCCCGGGCGTCACCATCCGCGGCGCCGTCACCCAGATCGGCCCGCACGCTGTCGCGCCGGACCGCATCGACTTCTCGAAGACCGAGGACAACCCCTTCTGGTGCCCGGATCCCGACATGGTCCCGGTCTGGGAAGAGCACCTGGAGAAGGTCCGCAAGGCCGGCTCGTCCACCGGCGCGATCGTGGCGGTCGAGGCGACCGGCGTCCCGGCCGGCTGGGGCGCGCCGATCTACGGCAAGCTGGACGCCGAGCTGGCCGCCGCTCTGATGTCGATCAACGCCGCCAAGGGCGTGGAGATCGGCGCCGGCTTCGCCGCCGCCGCCCTCTCCGGCGAAGAGAACGCCGACGAGATGCGGGCCAATGATGGAAAAGGGAGCAATGACGGCCCGATCTTCCTGTCCAACAGCGCCGGCGGCGTGCTGGGCGGCATCTCCACCGGCCAGCCGGTGACCGCCCGCGTCGCCTTCAAGCCCACCTCTTCGATCCTGACCCCGCGGCGGACCCTCAACGAGGCCGGCGAGGAGATCGAGCTGCGCACCAAGGGCCGCCACGATCCCTGCGTCGGCATCCGCGCCGTGCCGGTGGTCGAGGCCATGGTCGCCTGCGTCCTGGCCGACGCCTTCCTGCGCCATCGGGGCCAGGTCGGAGGCTGAGCCGGGAACGAATTGCCGCGGCGCGTGATCGGACCGGCGGCGATGTAACGACCTTCGGTTGGTGACGTCGCCGGCAACACAACCCTTAAGTTGTGTTAGAGTTTTCTAATCAATCACAGTTACTTAGCGACGCGGTAGAACCACGTCATTTTGGATTGACCGGCGAGGTTACAGCCACGTAGTCAGCCACACCCTGGGTAAGACGAATCATCGGGGTTGGGGCCGCCGGGCGGCCGCAACGGAAGACGGACACGCCCTTGCGCTACGACCTGCTCAAGATCCTGCTCGTCGACGACAACCACCACATGCGGGTGCTGCTGTCGGAGATTCTGAAGGCCATCGGGGTCCGCTACATCTACGAGGCCGCCGACGGGACGCAGGGCCTGCAGATGATGAAGAACCATACCATCGACATCGTCATGACCGACCTGTCGATGCAGCCGCTGGACGGCATCGACTTCGTGCGCCTGCTGCGCCGCTCGCCCGACAGCCCCAACCAGATGTGCCCGGTGGTCATGATCACCGGCCACTCGACCATGAGCCGGGTGGCCGAGGCGCGCGACGCCGGCGTCAACGAGTTCCTGACCAAGCCGCTCAACGCCCGCGGCGTGCTCGAGCGGATCAACCAGATCGTCAACCACCCGCGTCCCTACGTGAAGACCGAGAGCTACTTCGGTCCCGACCGGCGCCGCCGCAACGACCCCAACTTCAAGGGGCCCTACCGGCGCGAGGACGACGGCGGGGCGCAGCCAAAGGCCGCAATCCACGAGCTCTGAAACGCCTGCTAGGTTCAGGTCGCGTTCACCGATCCCGCCGCAGGATCGCCGGTGAAGTCCGGGGAAGTCCAATGTCGTTCAAATCCATCGCCCTGAAGGGCGCGATCCTCGCCGCGATGGCGAGTCTGCTCTCAGCCTGCGCCGTGGTCGGCGCGGCCGGGGCGGTCGGCGGCGCCGCGGTCGCCGTCACCGGAACCGCGGTCGGCCTCGGCGCCAAGGCGGTCAGCGCCACGGCCCACGGCGTCGGCGACGTGGTCGGCGGCGGCAAGAAGGACGACAAGTCCGGGAGCTGACCCGGCTCTAGGCGATCCCCAGGTACTTGTGCGTCTGGACGCTGAGCCGCCAGCGGGGATGGGCCAGGCAATAGGCGATGGCGGCGCGGGTGTTGGCCTCGCGGTCCGGCCCGTCCATCGGCTGCAGCAGGAAACGCTCGAAATCCAGGCCCTCGAACCGCTCCGGCGGCGCCTTGGCCTGCGGATAGACCAGCTTCAGCTCCTGGCCCTTGGTCTGCACCACGGCGGCGTCCGCCTTGGGGCTGACGCAGATCCAGTCGACGCCCGGCGGGACCGCCAGCGTGCCGTTGGTCTCCAGCGCCAGCGAGAAGCCGCGGCGGTGCAGGGCGCCGATCAAGGCGTCGTCCAGCTGCAGCAGGGGCTCGCCCCCGGTCAGCACCACCAGGCGGTTGTCGCGCCCGCCTTTCCAGGCCGCCTCGACCGCGTCCGCCAGCGCCTCGGCGTCGGCGAAACGCCCGCCGCCCGGCCCGTCCATGCCCACGAAATCGGTGTCGCAAAAGGTGCAGACGGCGCCCGCGCGATCCTCCTCGCGCCCCGACCACAGATTGCAGCCGGCGAAACGGCAGAACACCGCCGGCCGCCCGGCCTGGCCACCCTCGCCCTGCAGGGTGAGGAAGATCTCCTTCACCGCATAGCTCATGGCGCCACGCTCTCGGGGATCGCCACCGCCGCCCGCCCGCCGGCGATCCAATCCTCGTACCCCTTGGCCCGCAGCTCGCAGGCCGGACAGGTCCCGCAGCCATAGCCCCAGGGGTGCAGGTGTTCGCGGTCGCCGGCGTAGCAGGTGTGGCTCTCGGCGACGATCAGGTCCACCAGCGCCGCGCCGTCACCGCCTTTTTCGCCCAGGGTCGCCGCCAGGCCCCAGGTCTCAGCCTTCGTCAGCCACATCAGCGGCGTCTCGATGGTGAAGTCCTGCGCCATGCCGAGGTTCAGCGCGGCCTGCATGGCGTCCAGCGTCTCGCGCCGGCAATCGGGATAGCCGGAGAAGTCGGTCTCGCACATGCCGCCGACCAGGGCCTTCAGCCCCCGGCGGTCGGCCAGCGCCGCCGCATAGACGAAGAACACCAGGTTGCGCCCCGGCACGAAGGTCGAGGGCAGGCCGTTGGCCTGCATCTCGATGGCCCGGTCGGCGGTCAGCGCGCTTTCGGCCACCGCCCCGAAGCTCGAGATGTCCAGCATGTGGTCGTCGCCGAGCCGCCCGGCCCAGGCCGGGAACCGCTCGATCATCCGCGCCCGCACGGCCTGGCGCGCCTGCAGCTCCACCGCGTGGCGCTGGCCGTAATCGAAGCCCACGGTCTCCACATGGGCGTAGCGGTCGAGCGCCCAGGCCAGGCAGACGCTGGAATCCTGGCCGCCGGAGAACAGCACGAGCGCCTTTCCGCGCGCCGGGTCCGAGAGGTCGTTCATCGCCCCCATATGAGGCATCCCCGGCCCGGCGCAAAGGCGAGCCGCGGGGCGGGCCCACAACCGCTGCGCGTCGTGCGGCATGTCAGCGGTGTCACTTAACCTATCCGCAAGCGCTTGGCGCCATTGTCCGCAGGTCGCGCTTCGCAACCTTTGGCTTTGCATGTCCCTGCCCGCGTTCTTCTTCGACCGCGTCACTGGCGAAATCGTCCAGCAGATGGAAGGCGTCCTGGCGCTGACCAATCAGCTCGAACGCATGCGCCTGTCGACCGACGCCCAGTCGTGCGTCAGCGGCGTGTCGGAGGCGGCGTTCAGCGTCCGCCGGATGATGGAATCGGCGATCGCGCTGCGCAAACTCAACACCGAAGGACTGCCGGTCGACCCCGAACCGCTGCGCCTGCGCGAGCTGGTGGACGACGTCCACGCCCGCTGGCAGCCGTCCGCGGCCATGAGCGGCGTCACCCTGCTGGTCTCCTACGACGGCGAGCCCGAGGTCTGCGCCATGGGCGACCGGACCCGTCTGCTGCAGATCTTCGACGGCCTGGTCGGCGAGGCGGTGGCGACCATGCGCCGCGGCGCCGTGGAGGCCAGCCTGCGCACCGTCGTGTCCGGCGACAGCGTGCGCCTGGAAGGCCGCGTCCGCGGCGCCCGCGACACCGTCTGGGCCGACACCGACCTCGAAACCCGGATCCGCGACATCGAGGGCCGCTTCGGCCTGGAAGTGGCGATCGGCGCGGTCCTTTCGCGCCAGCTGGTCGCCGACCTCGGCGGGGCCCTGCGCAGCGAGGGGTCCGGCGGCGCCGAGACCGTCATCTTCGCCGTCAGCCTGCCGCTGGCCGTCGAGACGCCCGACGAAGAATCGGAGGCGACCGCCGCCGAGCGATCGATCCATGTGCTGGTCGTCGACGACAACGCCACCAACCGCATGGTCGCCCAGGCGCTGTGCGAGATGTTCGACTGCACCTGCGAGAGCGCCAACGACGGCGCGGAGGCGGTGGAAGCCGCGCGCGGCGGCCGCTTCGACCTGATCCTGATGGACATCAAGATGCCGGTGATGGACGGCGTCGCCGCCACCCGCGCCATCCGCGCCATGGGCGGCAAGGCCTCTCTGGTGCCGATCATCGCCCTGACCGCCAACGCCGAGCCCGAAGACGCCGAGGCCTATATGGCCGCCGGCATGAACGGCGTGGTCGAAAAGCCCATGAAGCCCGAACACCTGCTGGCCGCCCTCCAGGCCGCCCTCGGCGAAAGCGAAGCCGCCGCCGCGGCCTGAATTCGCCGCTCATCCCCGCGAAGGCGGGGATCCAAGCTGAATCTCGAACCAATCCAGTGCGCCACCCGCGCACCGTATGGATTCCCGCCTTCGCGGGAACGAGCGGATCAGGGTTTGGCGTCCCACGCCTTCTCGGCCACCGCCACCACCGCCGCCTCGATCCGGTCCTCCAGCGGCGTCGGCTGCTGCGTCTTCGGACCGGCGTCGAAGTTCATGTAGGGCGAGGCCGTCTTCGTCACCGGCGCCCAGCGCGGCGCGCCGGGGCCGTTCGGGTCGCCCGTCTTCGCATAGCGCACCCAGTCGTCGCCGATCAGTTGCGACACCTTCCGGTCCTCGTCGTCCCAGGTCTCCTTGTCGACCCGCGTGCCGAACACATAGGCGAGCTCGCCGCCGTGGTTGGTCCCCTTGGTCCCGGGCCGCTCGCTCATCGGGACCTGGTCGAAGTGATAGGACCAGGTCGGCAGGCCGGCCTCGGCGTTCCGCTGGGCCATGTAGCGCGACGGCTGGGTCGACAGGCTTTCGGTGATCAGGTCGGACTCGGCGCCCGCGCGGGTGGGATGGTCCTTGGACGCCGCCAGCAGCGCGTCGTAGGCCGGGCCCAACGCGCCCTTGGCCACCGCGGTGTTCTCCCCCACCAGGCTCGCCTCGTGCGAATTGCCGCCGATCATCAGGGCGACCCTCAGCTGCTCGCCGTGGCGATAGGTGTCGCCCGGCGCGCGCTTGATCAGCACCCCGTCCACCATCGGCCCCACCGGTCCGGGCTTCACCACCTGCTCCACCGGGATCGCGCGCAGGTCCGCCGCCGTGGGATTGCTCAGGCCCAGGCTCTTGGTCCAGGCCGCGCCGATCGCCTCGCCGGAAAGCGCCGCGCCGCGGATCGGCGCCGCCGCGGCCGTGCCGCCGCCCGACTCCGAGATCGAGCGGATGTAGAGCCCCTTGGCGGCCTGGGTGGCGTTCAGCATCTGCACCGCCACCGCCCCGGCGCTCTCGCCGAAGATGGTCACCCGCTTGGGGTCGCCGCCGAACGCCGCGATGTTCCGCTGCACCCACTGCAGGGCCGCGATCTGGTCCATCAGCCCGTAGTTGCCCAGCCGCCCGCCGTCGGCGTTCTCCGCCGTCAGCGCCGGGTGCGCGAAATAGCCCAGCCGGCCCAGCCGGTAGTTGATGGTCACCACCACGACGCCGCGCCGGGCCAGCGCCGAGCCGTCGTAGAGCGGCACCCCGCCCGAGCCCCGGGTGAACGAGCCGCCGTGGATGAAGACCATCACCGCGTCGCCGCCCGTCTCCACCTTCGCCGGCCGGTAGACGTTGAGGAACAGGCAGTCCTCGCTGGTCGGCCCCACCGCGGCCCAGGGCTCGTCCCCCAGGTGCGGCTGGGCGCAAGCCGCGCCGAACGCCGTCGCCGGCCTGACCCCGGTCCAGGGCTTGACCGGCTGCGGCGCGCGCCAGCGGTTGGCGCCGCCCGTGGTCGCGGCGAAGGGGATGCCCTTGAAGACTTGCAGGTCGCCCGCCTGCACCCCCTCGACCACGCCGGCGTCCAGCCTGGCGGTCGGCCTGGCGGCCAGGCTCGCGGAGGCGGTGGCGAACGCCGCCGCCGCCGTTCCGGCGCAGGCGAAAAACGTCTTCAGCTTCGGCATCCGGACGACCTCTCAACGCGACGGAAATTGATCGCCGTTTTGGAGAAGCTCGCCAAGCTTTTCTCAAGTGGTTTCGGCTGCAACTTTTTTGCGGCGATCGGGCCTATTGCGCCTTAACCCGCAATGACTTAGGTCCCGCCGCTCGGTTTGGGGAAGATTATGGCCCAGGGGCCTTCGGACACCGCCAAGGGGACGCCGTCGCTGGACGAGGTGCGCCAACGCATCGACGCCATCGACGCCGACCTGCTGCGCCTGGTGGTCGAACGCGCCGCGCTGGCCCGGGATGTCGCCGCCGCCAAGGCCGCGGCCGGCGACGGCGGCAAGTTCGGCCTGCGGCCCGGCCGCGAGACCGCGCTGCTCAAGAAGCTCCTGGCCGGCCCCCGCAACGGCGCGCGCCCCGGCCTCATCGTGCGCATCTGGCGCGAGCTGATCGGCGACAGCCTGGCGACCCAGGGCCCGTTCCACCTGGCGGTCTGGGGCGGCCGCGATCCCGGCCGCGCGGTCGAGGTGGCCCGCTTGCGCTTCGGCGTCGCGCCGGCCTTGAAGCAGGTCGCCAAGCCGGAAGAGGCCATCGCCGCGGCCAAGGTCCTGGGCGGCGTCGGGATCTGCGCGCTGACCCCCGACAGCGCCTGGTGGGGCCGCCTGCTGGCCGAGCCGAAGCTCAAGGTCTTCGCCGCCCTGCCCTGCCTGGCCGCCTGGGGGCCGCTGTCGGCCCTGGCCGTCGCCGAGGTCGAGGTCGAGCCGACCGGCAGCGACAACACCTTCTGGGTCACCGACGCGCGCGAGAGCGGCAAGGCGATCGAGGACAAGCTCAGCCACGACGGCGTCGCCGCCACCCTGCTGGTCGAGGCCAGCGGCCTGAAGCTCTTCCTGCTCTCCGGCTTCTACCAGGCGGACGACCCGCGCCTCGCCCGCGCGCCGGGCAAGCTCCACGGCGTCATCGGCGCCGCGCCCCAACCGCTGGACGTCTGAGCGCGAAACGCGCCGGTCAAGGCGGCTAGTCGAGCCCGGTCAGCCGGACGGCGTCTCTGAATTGGACGACACAGACGACCGTGTGGGCCTCGTCTTCGACTTCCAGCCTCTGGTTCAGGTCGATCTGCCCCTGCAGAACGTCCTGCGACATCAAAAAGCGCGCTTCCTTGAGGGCGATCTCCGCGATCTGACCGGGGTCCCCGATCATCTTCCCCTCGGGATCCAGCAGACGGCCGCTGCCGTCGCGCAGATGAAAAAAATACTTGGCCACATGCCCTCGGCGGCGACACGGGTGCGAGAAGAAAGCTAACCTATGATATTCACTCCATACCGAATGCAGGTTGGCGGCGGAAACAATTCCACGTGTTAGCCAAAGGTCATGGCGGCTGGGGCGGCATCAAATTCTTATAAGCTTGAAACGCTCGTCAAGCGTCTTCGGCTGCACGCGGCGCTGACAGAAGCCGACGCGGCGGCTTTGGCAAGGCTGCCTTGGACATTCACGAGGCGGTCCCAGCACACCCAGTTGGTCCGGGAAGGCGATCTCACGAACCAGTGCATGGTTCTCGTCGAGGGCTTCGTTCACCGCTTCCGGCTCACCGATGAGGGGCATCGGCAGATCCTGGCCATCTATGTGAGCGGCGACCCGCTCGATTTCGAACATCTCTACCTGCCACTGGCGGATGACGGGCTGCAGGTGGTCCGCGACTGCACCGTCGCCTACGTCGACCAGAAGGACCTGCAGGAACTGATCGCGGCGCGGCCGGGCGTCGCCCAGGCCATCGTCACGGCCCTGCTGGTGGACGCCTCGATCTTCCGGGAGTGGACCCTTAACGTCGGCCGGCGCGACGCCCGCGCGCGCATCGCCCATCTGCTGTGCGAAGTCGCCACGCGGCTGCAGGCCCAGGGGTTCGAACTCCCGGCGACGCCCATACCGCTGACCCAGGACCAGATCGCCGACGCCACCGGCCTTACCGCCATCCATGTCAATCGGATGCTGAAGTCTCTCAGCTCGGACGGGCTCCTACAGACCCGTCGCGGGCTCATCCTTGTACCGGACCTCGAAGCCCTGTGCGAGATGGCGAGCTTCGACGAGCGCTACCTCCATCTTCAGCCCTGATTGGCGGGGCGACCGCCTCGCCCTCGCCATCACTCGTCGTGCGACCCGTGCTGGTAGACCGCCAGGCACCGGTCGCCGAGCGGCCGGAAGCCCGCGTAGCATTCGGTGTGGATCATCTGGGTCACCGGATGGTCGGGGCCGCAATAGCGCGGCGCCTTGGCGATGCTGTAGGCGGTGTCGCCCCACATGTTGTGCGAGTCGAGCCGGGCGCCGGCCTCCATCAGGGTCCGGGCCATCAGCACCATCTTGCGGCGGTCGTGGCCGGGATCCCACTCGCACATGTTGAGCAGGACGTTCAGCGCGCCGTTGCCTTCGGTGTCGAAGGCGGTGTTGGGGTTCCAGCCGGCGCGGATCAGGCCCTCGATCCGCACCACGTCCAGCTTGCGGATCGCTTCCTTGGCGTCCTGCTGCATGACGTCCTGGTTGGGCTTCGCCGGCTGCCGGATCGCCCAGCCGCCCAGGGCGACGCCGGACGCCAGGGTCAGCAGCAGGCCGCCGGCCAGAAGCAGGCGTCGCAGGGTCTCGCCCGCCTGCCGGGCCCGCCGGTGATCGCGCACCGCCCCGCGCCCCAGGCCGGCCAGCCCCGCCGCCGCGGGCGGCGACGTCCGCACCGCATCGATCCGCGGCGCGGCGAAGGTCATCTCCACGGGGGCGGCCAAGCGATAGCCGATCCGCGGCACGGTCTCGATGATCGCGCGCTCGCCGTCGCCGTCGCCATCGCCCAGTGCGCGGCGCAGTTTCAGCATGGCGGTGGTCAGCGACGCCTCCACCACGGAGACGTCCGGCCACACGGCGGCCAGCAGCTCTTCCTTGCTCGCCAACTCGCCGGCGCGCAGCAGGAGCTCGTGCAGCAGTTCGAGCGGCTTGCCTTCGATCGGCGCCGCCTGGCCGTCGACCGTCAGAATCCAGGTCGCCTCGTCGAACGTCGCCGACGCGAAGCGCCAATGCCGGCCTTGCCGCCGGCTGGCGGTCGCTCCCCCCTGGATCTTCCCCATGCCCCCGGTCTTCGGAAACGCCTTCGCAGACCTCTCGGAACGACGTTATGGCGCCTTATCGGCCCTGCGATCAAATGCCGGCGCGCCCGCGCCCGCGACCGGCTCGAGGGGCTTCGGCCTTGGAGGCGCGGAAGGCGGCGTGTAAGAGGCACAGCCTCCGCCGCACGGCGCGCCCACGTCTCCGAAGTCTCCAGAACGCCCATGTCCTCCGACGACGCCTCCACCCTCGACCGCTCCAAGGCGGACAGGCCGCTCCCCAAGCCGGGCATCCTGGACATCCATGCCTATGTGCCGGGCAAGGCCACCGCCAAGGGCTTCGCCGAGCCGGTCAAGCTGTCGGCCAACGAGAACCCGCTGGGCTCCAGCGCCAAGGCGCACGCGGCCTATGAAAGCGCCGAGCGCTCGCTGCACGTCTATCCCGACCCGCGCGCCACCATCATCCGCGAGGCGATCGCGCGGAAGTACCGCCTCGAGCCCGAGCGGCTGATCTTCGGCTGCGGCTCGGACGAGGTGTTCGCCCTGCTGAACCAGACCTTCCTGGAGCCGGGCGACAACATGGTGCAGGGCGAGTACGGCTTCGCCGCCTTCGCCATCGGCGCCTGGGCCTGCCAGGCCGAGGTGCGCCGCGCCAAGGAGCCCAACTTCCGCATCGACGTGGACGAGCTCCTGAAGTGCGTCGATGACCGCACGCGGCTGCTGTTCCTCGCCAACCCCGGCAATCCGACCGGCACCTGGATCCCGTTCTCGGAGGTGCGCCGGCTGCACGACGCCCTGCCGCCGCACGTGGTGCTGGTGCTGGACGGCGCCTATTCGGAGTTCTGCGACGACGCCGGCTTCGACGACGGCCTGGACCTGGCGCGCACGTCGACCAACGTCGTGGTCACCCACACCTTCTCCAAGCTGCACGGCCTGGCTGCCCTGCGCATCGGCTGGGGCTATGCGCCGCTGGAGATCGCCCAGGCGGTCGACCGCATCCGCCTGCCGTTCAACACCTCGATCGCCGCCCAGCGCGCGGCCGTCGCGGCCCTGGACGACGAAGACTTCCAGAAAGCCACCCTGGACCTGATGGCCACCTGGCGCCCGTGGCTGACCCAGCAGATCGGCGGCCTGGGCCTGGACGTCATCGGCCCCTCGGCCGCCAACTTCGTCCTGGTCGGCTTCCCGAAGACCCCGGGCAAGACCGCCGCCGACGCCGACGCCTTCCTGGCTTCGCGCGGCCTCCTGGTGCGCGGCGTCGGCAACTACGGCCTGCCGGACCACATCCGCATCACCGTGGGGCTCGAGCCGCACAACCGCGCCCTGGTCGAGGCGCTGTCCGACTTCATGGGCCGATAATCGGATGGCGGCGCCGATCTACCAGCGCATGGCGGTGATCGGCTGCGGCCTGATCGGCTCGTCGGTGATCCGCGCCGCGCGCGCTGCGAACGCCGTGGGCGAGGTGGTGGTGGCGGACCTGTCGGCGGCGAACCGCGCCCGGATCGCAGAGCTGGGCTACGCCGACCGCGTCACCGCCAACCCGGCCGACGCGGTGGCCGACGCGGACCTGGTGGTCTTCGCCGTGCCGGTGATGGCGATGGGCGAGGCCGCCGCGGCCGCGGCCCCGGGCCTGGCCCATGGCGCCACCGTCACCGACGTGGGCTCGGTGAAGGGCGCCGTCGCCGACGCCCTGAAGGCCGCCCTGCCCTCCGACGCCCTGATCGTGCCCGGCCACCCCATCGCCGGCACCGAGCAGTCGGGCCCCGACGCCGGCTTCGCCGAGCTGTTCCACAACCGCTGGACGATCCTGACGCCGGACGCCGGGCGCACCGACGCGCCCTACCGCGCCGCCGTCGAGCGCCTCACCGAGTTCTGGACGGCGCTGGGCGCCAACGTCGAGCTGATGGACGAAAAGCACCACGACCTGGTGCTGGCCGTCACCAGCCACCTGCCGCACCTGATCGCCTACAACATCGTGGGCACCGCCGCCGACCTCGAGGGCGTCACCCGCGGCGAGGTGATGAAGTATTCCGCCGGCGGCTTCCGCGACTTCACCCGCATCGCCGCCTCCGACCCCACCATGTGGCGCGACATCTTCATCGCCAACAAGGACGCGGTGCTGGAGATCCTGGGCCGTTTCACCGAGGACCTGCAGGCGCTTTCCCGCGCCATCCGCTGGGGCGAGGGCGACAAGCTGTTCGAGCTCTTCACCCGCACCCGCGACATCCGTCGCGGCATCGTCGCCGCCGGCCAGGAGAGCGCCGCACCCAACTTCGGCCGCGACCAGCGCTGACCCGGAATACTTCGTTCGGTGAATTTGGTGCTCCGGACCTATCCGGACACAAATCCGCAACAGACGCGCCGCCACCCTTGCGTGCATGAGCGACGATCAGGAACGTGCGGGCTTCGAGGCCCTGGCCCAGGCTGGGGCGGATGACGCCGACGCCGCCCGCGCCCTCGGCGTGCGGCTGAAGGCCAGCCATCAGCCGAGCGACCTGAAGGCGCTGGCCGCGCTGTGGATCCACGGCGCCGTCGCCGCGCCCGAGACCCTGCCGCACGTCTATGACGCGGTCGCCGAGGGCTATCTCGGCAGCCCCGTCGGCGCCGCCCAGGTGCGCACCGACACCCGCTCGCCGCCGGAGCTGATCAGCCGCGCCTTCTGGCGCGACCTCTGGCAGCTGCTGGAGGAGCCGCGCGCGGGCCTGGAGGCCGTCAACCTCACCACCAAGACCGCCGCCCTGGCCGGGCAGGTCTCGTCCCACATGCTGATCCGCATCGCCAAGGCCGCCAAGGCCTGGCCGGGCGTCATCGCCGCCGCCGGCCAGGGCTATCCCAGGCCCTTCACCCTGGAACAGCTCGCCGCCTGCCCGCCCGGCTCGCTGGGGGCCGTCTTCCACGCGCTCATCGTCGACAACGGCTTCGACCTCGAGGTGCTGGACCGCAAGGCGCTGGGCGTCGACCAGCTGCCGCCGCCGCTCGACTACCTGAACGCCCGCATCCTGCAGTGCCACGACCTGTGGCACATCGTCGGCGACTACAAGACCACCGCCCTGCACGAGGTGGCGATCAGCGGCTTCCAGCTCGGCCAGTTCGGCCACCACTACTCGTCCATGTTCCTGGGCATGGTGCTGACCCGGATCGCCTTCGAGCGGCCGGAGGGCGGGGCGATCATGCTGCCCACCATCCTCACCGGCTACGTCCACGGCCGGCGCACCCCGCCGCTGCTGCCGGTGCGCTGGGAGACCGTCTGGAACCAGCCCCTGGACGAGGTCCGCGCCAAGCTCGGCGTCACCCCCTACGCCTCGCCCTTCCCCGCCGACCTCTTCGAACAGCTCAGCATCGCCGCGTAGCCCCGCTCATCCCCGCGCAGGCGGGGATCCAAGCTGAACCCGCGAACCAAAGCCGACGCCCTGCAAACTCGCGGGCGTCCTATGGATCCCCGCCTGCGCGGGGATGAGCGGATAAGGGTTGCCAAGTCCAAACATTCAACCATATAGTTGATTAATGCTCGACGAGACCCTCACCGCCCTGGCCGATCCCACCCGCCGCGCGATCCTGGCGCGGCTGGCGTCCGGCGAGGCGCGGGTGACCGAGGTCGCCAAGCCCTTCGCCATCTCGCTGAACGCGGTCTCCAAGCACATCCGCATGCTGGAGAAGGGCGGCCTGGTCCGCCGCCGGATCGCGGGCCGCGACCACTACCTGACGCTCAACCCCAAGGGCCTCGACGAGGCCGCCCAGTGGATCGAGGAACAGCGCGCGCTCTGGCAATGGCGTCTGGCCGAACTCGACCGCGTCCTGAAGGAGAATCCGAATGGCTGAGTTCTCGATCACCCATACCTACCAGGCCGCGCCGGAGCGGGTGTTCGACGCCTGGCTGAACCCGGCGGTCGCGCGGCTCTTCCTGTTCGCCACCCCGGCCGGCGAGATGATCCGCGCCGAGGTCGACGCCCGCGTCGGCGGCCGGTTCACCTTCACCGACCGCAGGCCGGACATGGGCGACGTGCTGCACACCGGCGAATACCTGGAGATCGACCGCCCGCGCCGCCTGGTCTTCACCTTCGGCGTGCCGCAGTTCAACCCGGACATGACCACCGTCGAGCTCGACTTCGCCCCGGCGGCAAACGGCGGCTGCCAGCTCACCCTCACCCAGCGCCAGGTCCCCGACGAATGGGCCGACCGCTCCAAGGAAGGCTGGACCAAGATCACCGCCAGCCTGGAGGGCGCGTTGGAGGGCAAGAAGGCTCAGGCCTGGGCCTGACCCACTGGGTTCAGGAACGCACTCACCCCCTCGATCGCCTCCACCAGCCCCACGCGCTGCAGCTCCACGCCCTCCGGCAGGCCGCTGAACAGCCGCGTGGGCGAGGCGGGGTCGAGCATCACGAACACCCCCTTGTCGTCCGCCCGCCGGATTAGCCGCCCGAACGCCTGGGCGATCCGCCCGCGCGCCACCGCGTCGTCATAGCCCTTGCCGCCGAAACGCAACCGCCGCGCCTTGTGCAGCAGGTCGGGCCTCGGCCACGGCGCCCGGTCGAACACCAGCAACCGCAGCGACCGCCCCGGCACGTCCACCCCGTCGCGCACCGCGTCGGTGCCGAGCAGGCAGGCGTCCTCCTCGGCGCGGAAGATGTCGACCAGGGAGCCCGCCTCGCCGTCGATGTGCTGGGCGTAGAGCGCGATCCCCTTGTCGGCGAGCGGCCCGGCGATCTTCTCGTGCACCGCCCGCAGCCGCCGGATGGCGGTGAACAGACCTAGGCCGCCCCCTCCAGCGGCTAAGAACAGCTCGCGCATCGCCGCCGCCACCTGGCGAGGATCGTCCTTGCCGACGTCGGTCACCACATAGCACCGCGACTGCGCCGCATAGTCGAAGGGCGAGGCGAGCTTCAGCGTCTTCGGCCGCTCCGGCAGCCTGGCCGCGCCGGTGCGCATCTCGGCCAGGGCGAACGGGTCCTCCAGCGTCGCGTCGGCCAGGGTCGCGCTCGTCACCAGCACCCCGTGCGCCGGGGCGATCACCGCATTGGTCAGCGGCTCGGTCGGGTCCACCCAGTGCCGGCGGCACGCCGCGTCCACCACCCGCCCGTACAGGAAAGTCGCGTCGAACCAGTCCACGAAGTCCGGATCGTCCTCGGCGTCCTCGTCGATCGCCCGCAGCATCGAGCGCCAGGCCGGCAGCGCCATCCGCGCGCGCCGGTCGATGCCGCGCAGCGCCCCCTCGATCCGCGCCCGCGTCGAGGGCTCCAGGATGGCGGCGTCCTCGTCCAGCACGTCTTCCAGCCGTCGAGCGAGCGCCACCAGGGGCGCCTCGATCTTCGCCAGCGCGGCGGCCGCGACCCGCGCCGTCTCCCGAACCAGGTCCAGCGCCGGCCGCGCCGCGCACTCCATGCCGATCTCGCTGGGCGCCGCGCGCGCCTTCAGCTGTTCCATCACCGCCACCAGGAAGTGCTCGATCGGCCCGATCGGGTTCACCTCCCCGTTCGGCGGCGCGATCCGCCCCGACCAGCCCTCTCCTGGCAGAGCAGAAGCCGCATGGGTCGCCTCGACCAGGGCGTCGCGCGCCTCCTCGTGGTCGCCCAGCACCTCCATCAGCCGCGCCTCGAGCCCGCGCCCGCGCCGCCCGCGCCCCTCCGGGCCGCGGATCCAGCGCCGCAGCTCCGCCGTCTCCGCCCCCGACAGCGCCGCGGCGAACGCCGAATCCGCCGCGTCGAACAGGTGGTGGCCCTCGTCGAAGACGATGCGCTTCAGTTGCGTCGTCTCCGCGTCGCCCTTCGACCCCCGCGCCGCCCGCGCCCCGTCGAACGCCGCCTGGCTCAGCACCAGGGCGTGGTTGGCGATCACGATGTCGGCCCGCCGCGAGCCGCGGATCGCCTTCTCCACGAAACAGGTGCGGTAGTGCTGGCAGCCGGCGTGGATGCACTCGCCGCGCCGGTCCACCAGGTTCGCGGGGCTGGCCTGGCTCGCCGGCCCCACCGAAAACAGCGTCGGCAGCCAGGACGGGAAGTCGCCGCCGGTCATGTCGCCGTCGCGCGTGGCTCTCGCCCAACGAGCGGCCAGCCCCATGCCCACCAGGTCGCCGCCGCCCAGCTGCGCGGCGTTCACCGCCTCCTGGAAGTTCAGCAGGCACAGGTAGTTCTCGCGCCCCTTGCGCACCACGGCCTTCTTGGCCCGCACCTTCGGGTCGGGGAACACCGCGTGGCTCTCCCGCTCGATCTGCCGCTGCAGGGCGCGGGTGTAGGTCGAGACCCACACCGATGGCCCGTTCGCCTCGGCCCACAGCGAGGCCGGCGCCAGATAGGCCAGGGTCTTGCCGATCCCTGTCCCCGCCTCGGCCAGCATCATCCGCGGCTCGCCCTCCCGGTCGCGCGGCGCGAACGCCCAGGCCGCCTCGGCCGCGAACTCCGCCTGCGCCGGGCGCGCCTCGTCGAGGCCCGAGCGCCCCAACAGGTCGCGCAGCCGCCCGGCCGCCGCCTCGGCCTCCACGGGCTTCGACCCCGCCTCGCCCGCCGGCGGCTCGCCCTCCCACTCCGGCAGCCGCGCCCAGACATCCAGCCCGGACGTGCGGAACATGTTCCCCACCGGCGCCGAGCGCAGCGCCCCGATCGCCGCCGCGCCCCAGGCCCAGCCGCCGCGCGCCAGGGTCTCGGCGATCGCCAGCGCCTCCTCGCGGCTCGGCTCCGGCGTCAGCGCCAGCTCGCCCAGCAACAGCCGGCAGACCTCGCGCAGCGCCACCGCCTGCGCCTCCGCCCCTTTCGGCTCGGCCATCCCCATGGCCTGCGCCAGCCCCGCCGCCGACGGCGCGCAGAACCGGCCCGGCCGCACGAAGGCGAACAGCTCCAGCGCGTCGAACACCCGCGGCGACCGCGGCGGCACATGGGTCGACAGCCGCCGCGCCGTCATCGCCGCCTGCGCCACCAGCACCGGCCACTGCTCGAACAGGTCCCGCGCGTCCGGCACCCGCAACGGCTGCGCCCCGGTGGCGTCCGCCACCGCCGCCCGCGGGCCGGGCAGCACCACGAGCGCGGGGGCGAGATCGAGGGTGGCGGGGACGCTGGTCACCCTGAGACGGTTAGCGGGATTCAGTCCGGAACGGAATGGGAACCAAGTGCCATGGAAAACAGGCGTCTCAGCGAGAGTTTGAGCAAACGATCTCTAACAAGAATCCCCTGCACTTCCCTTTCTGGGACCTGAGCCTCCACTTCAGCTACGTAGCGGAGGGAATATAATTTCTCAGCGTGTTGAACCGCCCATTTATGTATGCGCCCTACTGAGATGAACAAAAGCGCCACCGCCACCCCAACTACTATCAAGAGTTTCGGCACAATACTGAGGGTCACGGCGCCACTACCCACAACTGCCGCAGCAGCAGCTAAGGCTCCCACGATCAACGCCCCGCCGAACGAATCTCGAAGCGCCTTCCTCGCGGCATCCCGTTGATATTTACGCCAAATCTGGACAGATAATTTCCGCCATGCAGCAGTATGCATGGCATTTTCTGCCTTTAGGGCAGCCGATTCCTTTTCCAGTGAATTGATGGCAACCAGGTTCAAATTGGTGTCCTGAGCATGCTGCTCCTTCACTCGCTGGAGTGCTGCCTTACTCTTTGCTCGCTCGTCCGCTACCAAATCATCTCTAATTCGGTCTATTACGTCCTCTGCTATTGCTGGTGAGGCTGCGCCCCCGCCAAACGCGACGGCATCAAGCGTTAATGACAGATATCGAGGCTTCTGCACCGCAGCCCAGAATAACTCCGCACTACTGTTATTGATATTTTTAAGCGTAGAATACATTGATGAAACGATATCCGGCGAAGATCCCCTTGCCTTTTGGCAGTTCAAGAGAAGTTGTCGTCTGGAAATAGTTTCTCGCTCGGCACTACCACCTACCAACCAGAGAATCCCCGCGATATCGCGCACCAGCGCGACAGGTCCCACGCAACCCGATTTGACCAATCCGTTGTCCCGACAAAATTTATTGACCGTTCTATAAAGTCTATCGTTCCTAGAAACTAGAAGAAACTTTGATTTCAATAAATCGCGGAATTCCTCACCTTTTCGCCTCCTCATGATCCAAGCCATTGACGCCGCGTCGCGCTCCGCGGCAATCATGTATTGGTACTGGCCTTGAATTGAAGCAAAAAAACTATGCTCCTCCTCATCACTAAAGTATCTTCGATCTGCTAGGTGTTCCAATTTGGCGGGATCAACTACGGTTACCGAAATCGCGTTCAAATAATATGGTACATCGAGTAATACTTCGCTGAGATCCTGTTCTCTCGCTTCACCGTGGATAATTGCCTGAGCGGTAGGCCCCGTCCTTTCCTGCGGTGATTTGCCAAGGACCGCGGTTAGATTCGCCTCGATCTCATCGACCGAGTGGCGAAGGATATTGACCCCGACGTTTTGCGCCCTCAACCCATCGACAATTGCCTTTGCGTCTTGCTGGGCCGCTAGCCCCGATAGTCCCAGAAGTTCCATTGCGAAGGGCCCGTCGAGGCAGACCGTAAGATCAGTCCGCATGGTTTGCTGGGGGGAGGGCGTTCGAATTTCGATGAGCGCTTCGGCAACCATTGCCGCGCCCCCTAAGTCAGCAACCCAATCGAATATCTTGGGGTCGTTCTTCTTAGCCCAAGCGACAAACTCGGATGCGAAGTATTGGTCTCGATCCTTTATCCTGGCCGCATTGTTCGGTCGCGCAATTTCGGTACCCTGCAAAGTACCTTCAACAGCGCCTACCGCCGCCTGGATATCCGGAGAAGAAAGCAATAATCGCATAAGGCCATTTAGGAAATCATCCTCGTTGAAATCAGTTTGAAGAAGCTCATGGCGCTGCTCATGCAGGCGTCTCGCCTTCTGTAGTATCTCATCAATTCGGCTCGATTCTTGTGCGTCAGTCATCGGGACTGCGTCAGCAGCCTGTCGCTTCCATACCAGATGGCGCGCGTCGGAAGTCCTTTGCAGATAATGTAACTCTGTGAGTCGCCTGACGAAGAGGTCCGTAACGTCTCTGCTGAGATGCAAATCGTATCGCCGTTTCATTTCCGAGCGAAACGCAGCAACATCGAACGCTTGCTCGGCTAGATCCGTAGCAATCGGAGCAAAGAAGGGCCTCATGGCGGCTATCGGGTCCATGGAGCTTGCGAAGTTCGTTCGGACAAAAGCAAACGTAAGAATTCGTCTGCGGATTGATTCAGCACTGTCCATTTTGGCCTCCCCGACGAAGAACCTTATCCGCTTCTCGTGGAACTCCAATATCCTGCAATTTGGGGTTGCTTTCTTGGCCGACGAATTGGGGCAGGTATCGCGACCTCCACCTCCCCTTAAATCCACGCTGGCCCAACTGCCTGCCTGGCGAGCCAGCTCAAGGACGAGGGCGTCCCGCCCTCGCCGCGCCCCGCCCCGAGCGCCGTAGAGCGCGTCCTTGAACGGGCTCGAGAGGCAGGCTCACATCATCGGCGGATTTGGGGGCGTCACCGTAATCCCCCCACCCGGAGCCCAATATCCGCGCCGAAATTCTCATTTGATACTTGGCGGCGCGCCCATTTACCCGTCCTTCACAGGCCAGCCCCCAGAAACCACCGCAGCCGTTTCTGGAGATCGCGCGCGTGATTTGTATGGCTTACCTAAGCTCGGCCGCAGCCGCGCCGGCCCAATCGGAGCTTGACCGTATCCTGGCGGCGTCGCGGCGCAACAACACTTCGCGCAACGTCACCGGGATGCTGTGCCACTACGACGGCAACTTCCTGCAGTTCCTGGAAGGCGAGCCCGACGACGTCGAGGCGATCTTCGGGGTGATCGCCACCGATCCGCGCCACCGCGGCCTGATCCGGCTCTATCGCCGCGAGACCGCCGCGCGCCTGTTCTCCGACTGGTCGATGGCGCTCGCCAAGCCGGACCAGGTCGACCCGGCGCAACGGGCGTTCTGCAAGGGCCTGCGCGACCTCGAGACCGCCGCGACACCCGCCCATCGCCAGCTGGTCGAGCCCTTCCTCGCCAGCTTCCGCGCCTGGATGCGCTGACGCGCCAGACCTCGGCCCGCGGCCCCTATTTCCCCGGGCTCAGCCGCAGGATCTCGCTCGGGGTCTCGTCGGTCATGACGTAGACCAGGCCGTCCGGCCCCACGCGCACGTCCTTGGTGCGCTTGCAGCGGTCCATCAGCAGCTTCTCCTCGCCGACCACCCGGCCGCCCTTCATCTCCAGGCGGATCAGCTGCATGCCCGACATGGCGCCCACGAAGACGTCGCCCTTCCAGCTCGAGAACGCCTTGCCGTCGTAGAAGGCCATGCCGGACGGCGCCACCGACGGCGTCCAGAAATAGACCGGCTGCTCCATCCCCTCCTGGACGGTCTTGCCGCCGTTGATCAGGGCGCCGCCGTTCTCGCGGCCGTAGCTGATCACCGGGAAGCCGTAGTTGCCGCCGGCCTTGATGTGGTTCAGCTCGTCCCCGCCCCGAGGCTCATTCTCCGCCACCCAAAGGTCGCCGGTGGCCGGGTCGAGCGTCGCGCCCTGGATGTCGCGGAAGCCCACGGCATAGAGCGCGGGATTGGCGCCGGCCGTCTTCAGGTAGGGGTTGTCCTTGGGGATCGAGCCGTCGGCGGCGATGCGCAGGATCTTGCCGCGCGGGTCGGTCAGCGACTGCGGGTTCGGCCCGCCCGACGCCACCTCGCCCGAGGCGATCAGCAGGGTCCCGTCCCTGGCCTGCACCAGCCGGCGCGGCGTCAGCCACTCGGCCTCGTAGATGGTCTTGGCGTCCGTCAGGCTCTTGCCGTCGGCGGCGAGCTTGGCCTTCAGGATCCGGCCCGTGAACGGCTTGCCCTTCTCCGGCGGGGCGGCGGTGTAGCCGTAGTAGATCGTCCGGTTCTTGGAGAAGTCGCGGTCCAGCACCGGGCCGGTGTTGCTGGTGCCCATGACCCCGGCGATCTGCGGCGCGCCGCTCAGCGGCTCGGAGACCTCGCCCTTGGCGCTGACGAGGCGCAGGCCGCCGGCCCGCTGCGAGACCAGGATGTCGCCGTTCGGCAGGAAGGCCATGCCCACCGAGCGGTCCAGCTTGGCCAGCACCTCGACCTTGAAGGCCATCTTCGACTTGACCTGCGCGGCCTTGGTCTGGTCGGGCCTCAGCGGCGTGGGCGCATAGCCGTCGGCGGCGTTGCGGTTGGGGCCGCACAGCGCGGTGATGCGGGCGTTCTCCGCCGCCGAGCCCGCGACGCCGGCATAGCCGGGACCGGGCGGATAGGCGTTGGGCGCGCTCGCCGGCTGCGACCAAGCGCCCGCGCCGGGCAGCAAGGCCGCCGCCAGCGCCAAGCCCGTCACGCTCTGCGATACACGAAGCTTCGTTCCCATGGCCCGACTCCCTGGCTTTCCCTGCGCGGAAGGTGTCACAGGGCCGGGCGTCGATCTAGCGGCGTTCGACGAATGGGCTCAGGCGGCGACGTCGCTCGCCCGCCAGCGGAACTGCGACAGCGGCACCGCGCGGGCCGGCGCGCCCTTGGCGGCGGCCACCCAGGCCCGGCCCTCCTCCAGGGCCATGACGGTGTAGATCGGCAGGCCGCCGGCGTCGGCGGAGACCAGGTCGCCGGCCTTCACCGGCTCGGGGGCGCTGAGGTCCAGCGGGGTCCAGTCCACGGTGCGCACGCTCGTCATCTCATCCATCTCGCCAGGCCGTCCGAGGAACTACGGAGGCTTCGAGCCTGAGGTTGCGCGCGCGGCCCTGAGACGAAGCTGAGCCGTCCGTTTAGCTGCCGTTCAGGTGGCTATCGCCCCGTGGTCCAGTGGACGATGATCGGCGTGATGAAGGCGGCGGCGCTGGAGAACAGGCCCAGCAGCAGCACCCGGTAGGCGTAGCCCAGCAGGCGGTACTTCTTCACCGCCAGCACATGGCCGTTCTGGTAGATGTCGCGGGCGAAGGTCTCGAAGACCGCGCGGTTGTCGCCGAGGCTGCCCAGCAGCCGCCGCGTGAACTCCTCCTCCGAGAGCCGGCTGAAGGCCCCGAAGAACAGGATGTTGGCGCCTTCGTCCGTCCGCGGCGTCGAGGCGCGCACCGACGGCAGCACCGCCATCACCGCCAGGGTCGCCGAGACGAAGGCCGCCGCGCCCAGCAGCAGCAGCGGCAGCGGCGGCGCCGAACCGCCCTTCGCCTGGCCCAGCGTCAGCGAGAAGATCACGAAGGTGATGGCCAGCACGATGTTGGCCTTGGTGTCGGCCATCTGGCTGAGCTGGTACTGGATCGCCTGGGTGGTGCGCAGCAGCTGCACCGCGTCCGGCCCGAAGCCATGGCGCGACGCCTCGCCCGGAATGCTCACCGGCGGTTCGACTGCCTGCCGCGCCCCGTCCGCCATCCACCTTGCCCCGCGTGTACGGACGATTATCGAGGCGAGCGAAAGCTTCACCTGTCAAGCGAACTCACGCCCTGGCGCGCGGACGCGCGGTGCGCCAAGCTCGCGCTTCGGCGTTTGACCTTGGGGGCTGGAGCGGATGCGGATCGGGCGAGTGGCGGCGGCGGGCCTGGCGGCCCTGGCGGCGATGGCGGGCGCGGCTCAGGCGGCTTCGCCCCGCGACCAGGTCCGCGCCTGGCGCCAGGCGCACGAAAAGGAGATCGTCGGCGACTTCGCTGCCCTGCTGGCCAAGCCCAACGTCGCCACCACCCTCGCCGACGTCGACGCCAACGCCGTCTACATCCAGGGCCTGCTGGAAAAGCGCGGCTTCACGACCAGGCTGCTGCGCGCCCAGCCCGGCACGCCGGCCTCGGTGTTCGCCGAGCTGAAGGTCCCCGGCGCGAAGCGGACGGTCACCTTCTACGCCCACTACGA
>JAFEDM010000050.1 GCA_018241625.1 Pseudomonadota bacterium
CCAGCACGCCCCAGCCCTGGGCGATCAACAGGCTGACCAGGTTGGAATAGCGGTCCTGGAAGACCCCGCTCGGGCCGCCGTGGACGATCACCACCAGTGGGACCTTCGCCGACGCCGAGGCGGCTTTCGGCAGATAGACCAGTCCCTCGATGGTCAGGCCCTTGTTCTTCCAGGACAGCGTCTGGCTGGGCGTCATCGGCCAGTCGGCCGGCACGATCGCCGGGCCGCCCAGCCGCAGGGCCGGCGCGCCCAGTGACGGCGTCCAGAAGACCGCGCCGGGCTGGGCTGGGCCGCTCGCCACCATGGCCCAGGCGGTCTCGGCCGGGTTGGTCTGCAGGTTGGCCACCACCGGCTGGGCGAAGTCGATCCAGCTCATCGCGCCGGTGGCGAGGTCGATGCGGGCGATCTTCTGCTGCACGCCGACGGCGATCGGCGTCACCACGCTCTTGCCGCCTTTCTCGACCGTCAGGTTGCCCAGCAGGGTCCCCTTCAGCCCCTTGGTCAGGCCCTTCACGGCCTTGGAGGCGAAGTCGTAGGCGTAGAGCCCGGGACATCCAGGCGGCGCGTCCTCCTCGCACTGCGCCAGCCAGACCGCGCCGGCTTCGGTCCACAGCGGCTGGCGCACGGTCTTGGGCGCCTCGGCGATCGGGCTGGAGGTCCCGTCCGCCGCCTTCACCCGCCACAGCCGCGCCGCCGGGCCCAGGTCCTCGTTGTCCGGGGCGGTGACCACCAACAGTTCGCTCGAGCCGGCGTTCCATTGCGCCGACTTGACGTTGTCCGGCAGGTCGACCGTGCGCGCCGCGCCGCCCGCCGCGTCGGCGATGTAGAGCCGGGTGGTCTTGCGGTCGTCGTGGTCGACGCGCACGGCGTCGTCCTTCTTCTTCACCTCGGCCTTGCGCTGCGCCGTCTCGCCGTCGGTGGCGACGAGGGCGATCCAGCGGTTGTCGGGCGAGACCTGAAACGACCCGGGATCGGTGTCCTCGGCGTCGTCCGCCTTCAGGCCCCAGCCGGCCTGCACGCCGCCCCCATTCGTGCCCTTGGGGGCCGGCCGCGCCAGGGTCAGCGCCTGGGCCTCGCCGCCGGCGAGCGGCAGTCGGTAGAGCCGGTTGGCGTCGCCGCGCTTGGCCAGGAAATAGAGCGCCGACCCGTCCTTGGCCCAGGCCACCGCCCGCTCGCCCGGCTCCTTGTCTCCGCCCGAATAGGTGAGCTGGCGCGCGCTCCTGCCGTCGGCGCCCAGCAGCCAGACGTGGCTCTGTCCGCCCTCGGCGGTGGAGGCGGCGAACACCGCGGCCACCTGTTTGCCGTCCGGCGACAGGGCCGCCTCGCGCAGGTCGCGCACGTCGCGGACGCTGGCGTTGAGCGGCGGCTGGACCGGCGCCGGCTTGGCGGTGGACGGCTTGTCGTCCGCGGCCCACGCCGCGCCGCCGGCCAGCCCGATCACGCCCGCCGCCAGCAGAGCGGCCTTCAGCCCACGCCTCATCCCAACCCCCGAATTCAGCCCCAGATTTCAGGCCTGACCCCGGATCGCGCGGGGCAGGGCGCGCGTCAAGCCAACGGCGCCGCTTGCGTGAACAAAACTGGAACATTAGGTTGGCCGGATGGCCACCCTCAGCCTGAAGCGCAAGCTCGAAATCCTCTCCGACGCCGCCAAGTACGACGCGTCCTGCGCCTCGTCCGGCGGGACCAAACGCGACAGCCGCGGCGGCAAGGGCGTGGGCTCCGTCGAGGGCGGCATGGGCATCTGCCACGCCTATGCGCCGGACGGCCGCTGCATCAGCCTGCTCAAGATCCTGCTGACCAACTTCTGCGTCTACGACTGCGCCTACTGCGTGAACCGGGTCTCATCCAACGTCACCCGCGCGCGGTTCTCGGTGGAAGAGGTCTGCGACCTGACGCTCGGCTTCTACAAGCGCAATTACATCGAGGGCCTGTTCCTCTCCTCGGGCATCATCCGCTCGCCGGACTACACCATGGAGGAGCTGGTCCGGGTGGCGAAGACCCTGCGCGAGGTCCACGACTTCCGCGGCTACATCCATCTGAAGGTGATCCCGGAAGCGGCGCCGGCCCTGGTCAACGAGGCCGCCCTCTACGCCGACCGGGTGTCGATCAACATCGAGCTGCCGCGCGACGACAGCCTCAACCGCCTGGCGCCCGAGAAGGACGTCGCCGGCATCAAGAAGGCCATGGGCGCGGTGCGGCTGGGCGTCGAGGCAGGCGCGGAGAAGGGGCGGAAGGCGAGGGCGCCGAAGTTCGCCCCGGCCGGCCAGTCGACCCAGCTGATCGTCGGCGCCGACGCCGCGCCGGACGGCGAGATCTTGAAGCGCAGCGAAAGCCTCTACGGCGCCTACAGCCTGCGCCGGGTCTACTATTCCGCCTTTTCGCCGATCCCGGATTCCACCGCGCGCCTGCCGCTGCAGCGGCCGCCGCTGGTGCGCGAGCACCGGCTTTACCAGGCCGACTGGCTGATGCGCTCCTACGGCTTCGAGCGCGCCGAGATCGTCGCCGAGGGCGAGGACCTGGAGCTGGAGATCGACCCCAAGCTCGCCTGGGCGCTGAAGAACCGCGCGGCCTTTCCGCTGGACCTCAACACCGCCGACCGCGAGCAGATGCTGCGCGTGCCCGGCCTGGGTGTCCGGTCCGTCGACCGGATGCTCGAGGTGCGCCGGATCAAGGCGCTGACGCTCGAGGACGTGCGCCGCCTGACCCGCGGCCTGGAGAAGCTGAAGCCGTTCATCGTCACCGCCGACTGGACGCCGGGCGGGCTGACGGACCGGGCGGACCTGCGCGAGCGCCTCGCGCCGCCTCCGCAACAGATGAGGCTCTTCTGATGCAGGTGATCCGCCTGGCCTCGGAAACCGACCTCACCGGCTGGCGCGCCGCGGCCCGCTCGCTGCGGAGCCTGGGCGTGGCGCCCGAAGAGGCGCTTTGGACCGTCGACGGCGCCGGCGGCGACCTGTTCGCGGCCACGGCCACAGGCGGCGAGGCGCCCATGCCGCCCCAGGCTCAGCAAGGGGGCGCGCCGTTCACCGTGCCGCGCGAGTTCGTGGAGCTCGCCGACCTCGTCGTCCTGCACCGGTCGGATGAGCGGTTCGCGCTGCTCTACCGCATGCTCTGGCGCCTGGCGCGCGAGCCGCAGCTGCTGCACATCCATTCCGATCCCGACGTCCAGAAGGCCCGCCACCTGGCCGCCGACGTCAGCCGCGCCGCCCACAAGATGAAAGCCTTCGTCCGCTTCCGGCAGGTGGCGGAGGGCGACCAGACCGAACGCTATGTCGCCTGGTTCGAGCCCGCCCACCGCGTCACCGAAATGGTCGCGCCCTTCTTCGTCGCGCGCTTCGCCACCATGGACTTCTCGATCCTGACGCCGGACGCCTGCCTCCACTGGGACACGAAGGCGTTGGTGGTGTTGCCGGGCGCCGATCCGGCCGACGCGCCCACAAATCTTCAGGGGGGCGAAGACGCGCTGGAGGACTACTGGCGCGCCTACTACGCCTCGATCTTCAATCCCGCGCGGTTGAAGACCGCCTCGATGCAGCAGCACATGCCCAAGCGCTACTGGCGGAACCTGCCGGAAGCGCGGCTCATTCCCGACCTGATCGCCCGCGCCGAAACCCGCACCGCCGCCATGGTCCGCCAGCCCAGTTCCATCCCCGATCGCGTGATCCGCCAGGTGACGCGCAAGCTTCGCGACGGGACCTTCGACGACCAGCAGCCGGCGAACCTGGAAGAGGTGGCGGCCATGATCCAGGCCTGCCGCCGCTGCGACCTCTGGCGTGACGCCACCCAGGGCGTGGCGGGCGAGGGGCCTTCCCGGGCGAAGTTGATGCTGGTGGGCGAACAGCCCGGCGACCAGGAAGACCTGGCCGGCAAGCCGTTCGTCGGCCCGGCGGGCCAGATGCTGGACCGGGCCCTGGCCGAGGCGGGCGTCCCGCGCGACCAGACTTACGTCACCAACGCCGTGAAGCACTTCAAGCACGAGCCGCGCGGAAAGCGGCGCCTGCACAAGACGCCCAACACTGGCGAGGTCACCGCCTGCCGCTGGTGGCTGGACCATGAGCGCAGGCTGGTGAAACCGCGGGTGGTCGTGGCCCTGGGGGCGACGGCCGTGACCTCGGTGTTCGGGAAGGCGCTGCCGATCGCCGGCGCCCGGCAGACCGCCCATCAGCTCCCCGACCAGTCTCAGGGCGTGGTGACCTATCACCCGTCCTACCTGCTGCGCGTGCCTGACGCCGAGGCCAAGGCGAAGGCCTACGCCATGTTCGTCGAAGACCTGCGGTTCGCCTGGCGGCTCGTCGCCTGACGGGGAACCATCAAGGTGATCAATGGGTTGGTCCGGCATGGAGGCGCCCCGCACCCGGCTCGACACCCGCGACCCCGGCAAGGCTGGCGTGCGCGACATCCGCGACGAGGTCGATTGCGAGCTCGACGCTCATCCGGAGCGTGACGGCCTGGTCCTGCTTGTGCCGGAGACTCGTTGGGACGAGTTCGTCCGCTTGTCCGGCGCGCCCGCCGACGACGAGGCCGCGATCTATCGCGGCGCGACCCTGAAGCGCGCCGCCGTCACCGCCGTGGTCGTGCAGCAGGGCTTCTAGGCGCGGAACCCGGCCTCGGCGAAGTCCAGCATCCGCGCCAGCAGGGCCGGCACGTCGCCCTCGCGGGTGGCGCCGCCGGACAGGTGGTGCAGCCGGTCGAACTCCACGAAGCGGTTGTTGTGGACCATGCCCAGGCAGAAGTGCAGCCGCCAGTAGACCGTCTCCGGCGGCAGGTGCGGGCAAGCTGTCTTGAGGGCCTCGGCGAACCGCTCCAGGTGGCTGACGTCGTTCTGCAGAACCTCGCGGATCTCCTCGGTGCCTTCCGAGCGCGCGCGGATGATGAACTGCACGCTGACCTGGCGGTCGCCGGCCGGGTCGGCCCAGCGCAGCGGCGGGGCGAACAGCGCCTCGAGGATTTCGCGCACCGGCGGCTTGCCGCCGTGGCGGCCGGCGGCCTCGTGCAGCATCCGCGCCCGCTCGCGGTTCAGCTCGCTGGTCCGGCGCCGGAAGATCTCGAACAGCAGGGCGTCCTTGGAGCCGAAATGGTAGTTCACGCTGGCCAGGTTGACCCCGGCGGCCGCGGTGATGTCGCGCACCGAGACGTTCTGGAAGCCGTGCAGGGCGAACAGCCGCTCGGCCGCCGCGAACACCGCGGCCTTGGTGGCGGCTTCGTCCTGGCCCAGTTCGGCGGCGTCGTCGGAAATCAGATGGTCACTCATCGCGGCCCGCCTAGCGGGACAGCTCCTTCATGGCCTTCTCCAGGCCCTGCAGGGTCAGCGGGAACATGCGCTCGCCCACCAGCTGTTTGATCAGGCCGACGGAGGGCGTGTAGTCCCAGTGCCGCTCCGCCGTCGGGTTCAGCCAGATCACGTGCTCGTAGATGTTGGTCACGCGGTCCATCCAGACGGCGCCCGCCTCCTCGTTCCAGTGCTCCACCGAGCCGCCCGGATAGGTGACCTCGTAGGGGCTCATGGTCGCGTCGCCCACGAAGATGACTTTGTAGTCGTGGGGGAACTTGTGGAGGATGTCCCAGGTGTTCAGCTTCTCGGCGTGACGCCGGCGGTTGTCCTTCCACACGCTCTCATAGAGGCAGTTGTGGAAGTAGTAGAACTCCATGTTCTTGAACTCGGACCGCGCTGCCGAGAACAGCTCCTCGCAGACCTTGATGTGGCTGTCCATCGAGCCGCCGATGTCGAAGAAGATCAGCACGCTGATCTTGTTGCGGCGCTCCGGGCGCATCTGGATGTCGAGGTAGCCCTTCTCGGCGGTGCCGCGGATGGTGCCGCCCATGTCCAGTTCGTCGGGCGAACCCTCGCGCACCCATTTGCGCAGCCGGCGCAGCGCCACCTTGATGTTGCGGGTGCCGAGCTCGACCTGGTCGTCGAGGTTCTTGTACTCGCGCTTGTCCCAGACCTTGATCGCCCGGCCGTGGCGGCCCTTGTCCTGGCCGACGCGGACGCCCTCGGGGTGGTAGCCGTTGGCGCCGAACGGCGAGTTGGCGCCGCCTTCGCCGCGGCCGTCGCCTTCCTTCTCGTCGCTCTCCTGGCGCTCCTTGGCGCGCTTGGCCAGGGCCTCCATCAGCGCCTCGAAGCCGCCCATGGCCTCGATCTGCGCCTTCTCCTCTTCGGTGAGGAACTGCTCGGAGAGCCGCTTCAGCCACTCGGCCGGGATGTCGGCGATGACGTCGTCGCCCAGCTTCTCCAGCCCCTTGAACACATGGGCGAACACCTGGTCGAAGCGGTCGAGGTTGCGCTCGTCCTTCACGAGCGCGGTGCGCGACAGGTAATAGAAGTCGTCGACGGAGCGGTCGATGACCCCTTTGTCCAGCCCCTCCATCAGGGCCAGGTACTCCTTCAGCGTCACCGGCACCTTGGCCTGGCGAAGCTCGGTGAAGAACCGCAGGAACATGCGAGGGTCTCGTTAAGCCGCGAACGTCTGTTTGAACGCGGAGGATGGGACCTCGGGTGCGCGATGTCCAGCGGCGCGCCTGAACGCCCTCCCCTTATGGGGAGGGACAGGCGGCGAACGCCGCCAGGGTGGGGAACGGCGGGCCGGAGCGTGGAGGCGGTGTATGACCCGCACTTCCCCACCCCGATCGCTTCGCGATCTGCCCCTCCCCATTAGGGGAGGGCGTGAGCCTCCAGCCGTGCGGCCCACAACGCCTGGCGCTTTTTCAGCTCGTCGTCGCGGCCGAGCGCCGGATAGTCCTCGCGCAAGCGGTCGAGCTCCTCGAAGCGGAAGGCGTCTTCGCCGTGCTCATTCCACGCCGCCTGCAGGGCCGGGAAACGGCCGCCGCCCATGCGCAGGGCGAACCAGATGCCGTTCTGCTGATTGTCCACGTGGCGGCTCCTGCCCACCCAGACCTGGCCGGTGGCGTTGCAGATCACCGCATAGACGCCCCAGGCGGGCTTGCGCTCCTTGTAGGCGGCGACGGCCGCGCGGCGGGCTTGGCGATCCATTGAACTCTCCATTATTACCCGGGTATATTAGACGAGAGTTTCACCCGGGTAAATATATGGCTGCCGCTGAGTCCCAATTCGTCGCCTTCGCCGGGTCGGAGCGGATCGCCTTCGGGCCCCTGGGCGAGGTGGCGCTCGCCGTCCGGCGCCGGCGCGACGCGGACCCGCACGCGAGCCTGCTGGTCTTCGGCCGGGAGAGCGGCCAGGTCGTCGACCTCGATCTGCGGGGCGATGCGGCCGAGATCGCCGCGCGCTACGCGCCGGCGGCCGCCGCCCGGCGGGGACGGCCGAAGCTGGGGGTCACCGCGCGGGAGGTGACCTTGCTGCCTCGGCACTGGGACTGGCTCGCGCGCCAGCCCGGCGGCGCCTCGGTGACCTTGCGCCGCCTGGTGGAAGCCGCCGCCAAGGCCGAGGCGCCCGGCGGCGACGCCCGCGCCCGCACCGAGGCGGCCTATCGCTTCATGTCGGCGATGGGCGGCGACCTGCCGGGGTTCGAGGAGGCCGCGCGCGCCCTGTTCGCGAACGACCGCACGGGCCTGGCCGACCGCCTCGCCGGATGGCCGGCGGACATCGCGGCCGAGACGCTCGCCATCCTGGAAGGCTAGTCGGCCGCCTCGGCGTAGATCTTCACCAGCCGGAACAGGTAGTCGCGCTCGTCGTAGAGGCTCTTCACCTCGGTGCGCTCGTTCAGGCCGTGCACGCCATTGCCGACGCCGCCGCCGCCGTGGAAGGCGCCGGAGATGCCGTAGGTCGGGATGCCCACCGGCGTCAGGAAGGCGCCGTCCGTGGCGCCGGCCGACATCAGCCGCACCTGCGGCACCCCGGGGTACATCTCCGAGATCAGCTTCTCCGCCGGGCCCAGCACCTTGGGGTCCAGCGGCGGCGGGGCGGAGGCGACGTTGCGCACCTCCGGCATGGTCACCTTCACCTCCGGATCGCCGATCGCCTGCTCGAGCGTCTTGCGCACGTCCTCGCTGCTGGTCCCGGGGAAGATGCGGCAGTTGATGTTGGCCCGCGCGCGCTGGGGCAGGGCGTTGGTGGCATGTCCGGCGTCCAGCATGGTCGCCACGCAGTTGGTGTGCAGGATCGAGTTCTTGTCGGGGTCCTTTTCCAGGGTGGCCCGCGCCGCCTCGTCCTGCGGGTTCTTCAACAGGGCGACCAGGGCGGCCCGGTTCTCCGGCGTCTCGGTGGCTTCCAGGCGGGTGAAGTAGTCGCGCGTGGTGTCGCTGAAAGTCACCGGGAAGCGATACGCCTCGACCTTCGTCAGCGCATGCGCCAGGTGGTAGATGGCGTTGTTGGGCAGCGGCCGCGACGAGTGGCCGCCCGGGTTGGTGACCTCCAGCCGATAGTTCTGCGACAGCTTCTCGCCGACCTGGATGCCGGAGAAGACCGGCTTGCCGTTGGCGTCCAGCCGGCCCGAGCCGCCCTCGTTGAGGGCGAAGGCCGCGTCGATCAGCTGGCGCTCGTGCTTGGCCAGGTACTCCGCGCCGTTGAACGCCCCGTTGGTCTCTTCGCCGCAGGTCAGCGCCATCTTCAGGGTGCGGCGCGGCTGATAGTGCTCCTTCTTGAAGCGGACCATGCTGTCCACCCAGATGGAGGCCATGGACTTATCGTCGGCCGCGCCGCGGGCGTAGAAATAGCCGCCCTCTTCGACCAGGGTGAACGGGTCCCGGGTCCAGTCTTCGCGCTTGGCCTCGACCACGTCGATGTGGGCCAGCATCAGCACGGCCTTCGCCTTGGGGTCCTTGCCCGGCAGGATGGCCACCAGCCCACCCTCCTTCGGGTGGTCCGGCACGCTGAAATAGTGCAGGTCCGCGTCCGGGAAGCCCGCCGCCTTCAGCCGCGCGCCCATCCTGGCGGCGGCCACGGTGCAACTGCCGGCCGACAGGGTGGTGTTGGTTTCGACGAGCTCCTTGTAGAGCGCGCGGAATTCCTGCTGGTCCGGCCGCAGGGTCTGCGCCTGCGCCAGCGCCGGAACCGCCGCGCCGGCCATCAGCGCCAGCACCGAAACCAAAGCCTTCGACATCATCGACTCCCCCAGGATGTGCGGCCGACCTTAGGCGGCGGGTTCGGGCTGGCAAGTCCGTGGGCGGCGGCTCCTTCAGGCCGGCCGGCTTACGGCGATTTAACGGGCGCCGCCCGGCGTGAGCCGCTAGCTCTTCGTCAGACCTGATCTTTCGACCTGCGCCGAAGCATTCGGCACGCGGGCGCTGCTAAGCGCCGGCGCCGAGGTTGTGCTGCCGGAGTTTGCCCATGCGTTGGCCCGTCGCCCTGCTTGTCCCCGCCGTCCTCGCCGTCGCGGCGGGCGCCGCCCGCGCGCAGGACGCCTGCTTCAACGGCGCCTGGCGCGCGCCTGACGGCCGGGTCGCCGCGCTCACCACCCCGCCGCCCGGCGCGCCGGCCGACGACCCGCAGCGCTACACCCTCATCGACGGCCAGCAGGGCAAGCTGGGCGCCGCCGACGCGGCGATCGTCTGCGAAGGCGGCGTGCTTAGGGACCGGCCCGGCGCCGCCGCCTGGGCCCAGATCCCGCTGCGCGCCACGCCCACCGACTTCACCGGCCACGGCGGCGTGCGCCTGCACGGCCTGCTGCTGGAGCCTGCGACGTCCGCCGGCCGCTTGCCGGCCCTGGTCCTCACCCACGGCTCCGAGGCCACCTCGCCGATCGAGCGCTACTATCAGGTGATCCTGGCGGCCCAGGGCGTCGCGACCTTCGCCTACGACAAGCGCGGCACCGGCCGGTCGCAGGGCGCCTACACCCAGGACTTCCCCGTGCTCGCCGACGACGCGGCCGCCGCGGTGGAGGAGGTCCGCCGCCTGGCCAAGGGTCGCATCGGCCGCATCGGGGTGGAGGGCGGCAGCCAGGGCGGCTGGATCGCCCCGGCGGCGGCGGTGAAGGCCCACGCCGACTTCGTCGAGGTCGCCTTCGGCATGGTCGCCACGCCCATCGAGCAGGACCAGTGGCAGGTGGACACGGAGCTGAAGGAACGCGGCTTTCCGCCCGACATCCTGCCCAAGGTCCACGCCGTGACCGACGCCACCGCCGCCGTGGCCCGCGCCAATTTCGCCGGCCACCTCGACGGCCTGCAGCGCGTGCGCGCCCTCTATGGCCAGGAGCCGTGGTTCTCGAAGATCGAGGGCCAGTATTCCGGCGAGATCCTGAACGGCAAGCTGGTCCCCGGCCCGCAGCTCGACCGCAAGGAACTGGGCGAGTGGCTGGCCGCCCAGGTGCCCTGGGACTACGATTCCGCCGCCGTCCTGAAGCAGGTGAAGGCGCCCCAGCTCTGGATCATGGCGCAGGACGATTCCGTGGCGGTCAGCGCCCCGTCGATCGCCCGGCTGGAGCAGCTGAAGCGGGCCGGCGCGAACATCGACATCCGCGTCTTCCCGCACACCGACCACGGCATCCGGCTCTACACCACCGACGCCGAGGGCCAGCATCACACCACCACCCGCATGGCCGACGGCTATCTCAAGCTGCTGGCCGACTGGGCCAAGGGCGTGGGCGCAGGCGCCTACGGCGACTCCTTCGCCGCACCCTGAGGCCTTGTCGGCATCACGCCTTGCCGTTCGTCTTCCAGAGCGTAAGCCTTTCGGATCGGGAGACGCGGGCATGACGAACACTGCCTATCGCTGGATCATCGTCGCGGCCGGCGGCCTGCTGGGGTGCGTGGCCATGGGCTCGATGTTCAGCCTGCCGGTGATGCTGCTGGCGGTGTCGCGCGACACCCACTGGTCGGTCACCGGCGTCTCCACCGCCATGACCGTCGGCTTCCTGGCCATGGCCGTCGGCGGGATCGGCTGGGGCAGCCTGTCGGACCGCATCGGGCCGCGCCGGGTGGTGCTGATCGGGGCGGTGGTGCTGGCGGCCAGCCTGGCGGCGGCCAGCCGGATGACCTCGCTGCTGGCCTTCCAGCTGATCTTCGGCCTGGGCGTCGGCGGCGCGGCCTCGGCGATCTTCGCGCCGATGATGGCCACCGTCACCGGCTGGTTCGACACCCACCGCAGCCTGGCGGTCTCGCTGGTCTCGGCCGGCATGGGCATAGCCCCCATGACCATGTCGCCGCTGGCCGCCTGGCTGATCACCCACAACGACTGGCGCACCACCATGGGCGTCGTGGCGGCGGTGGCCGCGGGCGTGATGATCCCGACGGCCTTCCTGGTGCGCCGCCCGCCGGCACTCGAGGTCGCGGAGGCCGGCGAGGCCGCCATGCCAGCGCCGGGCGACGCGGTCGCCATGACCAGCGGCCAGGCGCTGCGCTCGCCGCAGTTCCTGATCCTGCTGGCCACCAACTTCTTCTGCTGCGCCACCCATTCCGGGCCGATCATCCACACCGTCAGCTACGCGCTCACCTGCGGCATCCCGATGGTGGCGGCGGTCTCGATCTACAGCCTGGAGGGGTTCGCAGGCCTCTTCGGCCGGCTGGGCTTTGGCGTGCTGGGCGACCGGTTCGGCGCCAAGCGCGTGCTGGTGGCGGGCCTGCTGGTCCAGGCGCTGGGCGCCCTGGGCTATGTGGCCGCGGCGAACCTCGCCGGCTTCTATGCGGCGGCGGCCCTGTTCGGCTTCATCTATTCCGGGATCATGCCGCTCTATGCGGTCATCGCGCGCGAGAACTTTCCGCTCAGGATGATGGGCATGGTGATCGGCGGCATCTCCATGGGCGGCAGCCTGGGGATGGCCACCGGCCCGGTGGTCGGCGGGATGATCTACGACGCCTCCGGGACCTACCGCTGGCTCTATGTCGGCTCCTGCCTCATGGGCCTGGGCGCCTTCGCGATCGCGGCGATGTTCCGCCCGTTCCCGAAGCCTGCCGAAACCTCCGCCCCGCAGGGCGCCGCGGCCTGAGCCGGTCCTAGTCCGGCTGGTCGCCGTAGATCTTCATCAGCCGGTAGAGGTAGTCGCGGCTGTCGTAGAGCACCTTGACCCGCTCGCGCTCGTTCAGGCCGTGCACGCCGTCGCCGTCCGGATCGCCGAAGTCGCCGGAAATGCCGTAGGTCGGAATGCCGACCGGGGTCAGGAAGGCGCCGTCGGTGGCCCCGGCCGACATCTCGCGCAGGTTCGGCACGCCCGGCCACATCTCGGCCGCCAGCTTCTCCGCCGGGCCCAGCACCTTGGGGTCCAGCGGCGGCGGCGG
>JAFEDM010000510.1 GCA_018241625.1 Pseudomonadota bacterium
ATCACCCCAGACACCACCGCCAGCAGCGGCAGGAACAGCAGCAGCGCAAATCCCGCGATCAGAACGTCCAGAAGACGCTTGAACGGGTGCGTCGCAACATCTGACGGGCCTTGAGCCTGGAAGTCGGCGACAGGGGCGTACCGTTCGGCCGCCTCTTCATCCGGTATGGTCGCAACTTCCAACACCGAAGCCACCCCAGAGATTGTGCAGCCCTGCGCCACACAACGTACGTCGCCGATCACGATATCGCGGCGCAGCAAAACGCTCTCGATCTCGCGACGTCAATAATGAATTCACTATGTGTCAACTTTAACCGTACCCGTGGCAGATGAACCGCCTACCTTAGCGCGAAGAACTCGCCCGACGGGCGATTTTTGCTCAATAAGCCCTTGGATCCGCGAACACGAGGGGCACGGTTCGGAAGAGGATGGCCATGTCGAGGGCGGGCGACCACTCGTCGATGTAGCTGTTGTCGGCCGCCACGCGGTCGCTCATCCCCTGCAGGTCGTGCACCTCGCCGCGGAAGCCGCTGACCTGGGCGTAGCCGGTCAGGCCCGGCTTGGCCCGGAAGCGGGCCGCGTAGCTGGGGATCAGGGCGCCGTAATACTCGTCGTGCGCCAGCGCGTGCGGCCGGGGCCCCACGATCGACATGTCGCCCTTCAGCACATTCCACAGCTGCGGCAGTTCGTCGATCGACAGCTTGCGCAGCAAGGCGCCCACCTGGGTCACCCGGCGGTCGTTCTTCGTCGCATGCCGGATCGTCCCGTGGTCCTCGGTCACCGTCATGGTGCGGAACTTCAGGATCGTGAACACTTCGCCCCGATAGCCGGTCCGCCGTTGGCGGAAGATCGCCGGGCCGGGGCTCTCAAGCTTGATCACCCCAGACACCACCGCCAGCAGCGGCAGGAACAGCAGCAGCGCAAATCCCGCGATCAGAACGTCCAGAAGACGCTTGAACGGGTGCGTCGCAACATCGGGATGGCCGGGCTCCGGCGGCGCGGCGACAGCACGCGGTTCGGCGAGCGTCACGCGAACCAGATCCGCCCTGCCCTCGTCGGCCAACATCGTCACGAACAGCTCCCCAGCCTTCACCTTGGACTTACGGCGTTACGCGGGAGAAAGACGCTTAACGGCCTATTTCCCATTTCCCCGCACGAAGTCTTAAGCGCGATCGGTGTTTATGGGACACGCGCCCCGAGAAACGGGTCTGGAGCAATTCGGATGCCAGCCGACGTCTCTTCTTTTGAAGAAATCCGTGCTTTCGACGAAATGCGCATCAGCGCACCGACGATCGAGGCCGCGCCGCCGCGACGTCTTCCGCTCGCCGTGGGCCTGATGGTGGCGGCGACCGCCTCGGTCGGCCTCTGGGTGGGCCTCGCCGCGGGCGTCAAGGCGCTGTTCATTTCCTGAATACCTAGGTCCGCTGTCGCGGACATGACCCTCGCGGCTGAGCCGTCGGGGATGTCCTAGTCCAGCGGATCGTCCGCCGGCCCGTCCGCCAGGCGGCGCAGATATTGTCCGTACTCGCTTTTCGCGAGCGCTTCGCCCAGCTTGCGCAGTTCTCCGGCGTCGATCCAGCCGCGCCGGAAGGCGATCTCTTCCAGGCAACCGATGCGCAGGCCCTGGCGCTGCTCCACGGCGCGGATGAACTCTCCGGCCTGGATCAGGCTGTCGTGGGTGCCGGTGTCCAGCCAGGCGAAGCCGCGGCCCAACAGCTCCACATTCAGCTCGCCAGCGTCCAGGTAGACCTGGTTCAGCGCCGTGATCTCCAGCTCCCCGCGATGCGAGGGCTTCAGGGTCTTGGCGAATTCGCTGGCGCGGCCGTCGTAGAAGTAGAGGCCGGTCACCGCATAGTTGGACTTGGGCTTGGCGGGCTTTTCCTCGATGCCGAGGGCGCGCCCGTCAGGGCCGAGCTCCACCACGCCGTAGCGCTCGGGGTCCTGCACCAGATAGCCGAACACCGTGGCGCCGTGGGTCCGCGCATCGGCCGCCTGGAGCGAACGGCTGAAGTTCTGGCCAAAGAAGATGTTGTCGCCCAGAACCATGACGCTGGGTTCGCCGGCCACGAATTCCTCGCCGAGGATATAGGCCTGGGCCAGGCCATCGGGGCTGGGCTGGACCACGTATTCGAATTTCACGCCGTAGCGCGACCCGTCGCCCAGAAGGCGCTTGAAGGCCGCCTGGTCGTCCGGCGTGGTGATGATCAGGATCTCGCGAACGCCGGCCAGCAGCAGGACCGACAGCGGATAGTAGATCATCGGCTTGTCGTAGACCGGCAGCAGCTGCTTTGAGACCGCCAGCGTCAGCGGATGCAGCCGGGTGCCGGAGCCGCCGGCCAGGATGATGCCGCGCCTCATGCCGCCGACCCCAATTCTGACGTTTCGAGTGATTTCAGTTCGCTGACGATTTCCGCCACCGCCTCGCGCCACGGGCGCGGCGCGTAGCCGAAGGCGGCCTGGAGATCGGCGGTGTCGAGGGTTCCGCGCAACGGACGCTTGGCTGGCGCCGGCCAGTCGGCCGTGGCGCCGGCCGCGACGCTCGGCGCCTCCGCTCCATAGGCCAGGGCGAAGACGCCCTCGGCGAAGCCCTTCCAGGTCACCTCGCCCGCGTTGGCGAAATGGTGCAGGCCGAAGACCGGATCGCCGGCCTTGGCCATCGCCAGCCGGCCGGCCTGGCCCAGGATGAAACGCGCCAGATCGCGCGCGGCGGTCGGCCTTCCGAACTGATCGTCGACCACCTTCAGCGGCCGGCCCTCGCCCGCGGCGCGCAGCATGGTCTTCACGAAGTTCTTCCCATGGGCGGAGACGACCCAGGAAGTGCGCAGGATCAGGGCGCGCGGACAGGCGGCTAGAATGCGCTGCTCGCCGGCCCGCTTCGAGGCGCCGTAGACATTGGCCGGAGCCGTCTCGTCGCCCGGGGCATAGGGCGCGCCCTTGTCGCCGGAGAACACATAGTCGGTGGAGACCTGCACCAGGGCCGGCCCCTCGGCGCCAATCGCCTCGGCGATCCGGCCGGGGGTCTCGGCGTTGACGGTGAAGGCCAGGTCCCGCTCGCTCTCGGCCTGATCCACGGCCGTATAGGCGGCGGCCAGCACCACCAGATCGGAGGGATGCGCCTTCAGCTGGGCGACCACCGCGGCGGGATCGGCGAAATCCGCCTCGGCGCGGGACAGGGCGGTGATCTCGACGTCGAAGTCCTTCGCCTGCCCCAGCAGCTCGCGGGCCAGCTGGCCGGTCGTGCCGAACTGCAAGATGCGGACGGTCATGCCTTGACCAGGCCGAGCCGCTCCGACTCGAACCCGCGTTGACGGATGCCTTCCACCCAGGCGCGGTTCTCCACGTACCAGCGGACGGTGTCCTCCAGGCCGGCCAGCAGCGGCATCTTCGCCCTCCAGCCTAGTTCGGCCTCCAGCTTGGAGCTGTCGATGGCGTAACGGAAATCGGGGCCCGGCCGGTCCGTCACGAAGGTGATCTTTTCGGCATGCGGGGTGTTGGCCGGCGCGAAGCGGTCCAGGTGCTCGCAGAGCATGCGGACGACCTCGATATTGCGCTTCGAGGCGTCGCCGCCGATGCAATAGGTCTCGCCCAGCCGGCCCTTGGAGATGACCAGCAGCAGGGCCTCGGCGTGGTCGTCCACGTGCAGCCAGTCGCGCACCTGGCGGCCGTCGCCGTAGACCGGGATCGTCTTGCCTTCCAGCGCCCGGCTGATCACCGTCGGGATCAGCTTCTCCGGGAATTGGAACGGGCCATAGTTGTTCGAGCAGTTGGTCAGCACGATCGGCATGCCGTAGGTGCGGTGCCAGGCGCGCGCTAGGTGGTCGGCGCCGGCCTTGCTGGCCGAATATGGCGAATTGGGATCGTAGGGCGTGGTCTCGGTGAACTCGCCGTCCTCGCCCAGGGCCCCGAACACCTCGTCGGTCGAGACGTGGTGGAACCGGAAGGCCGCCTTCTTCGCGTCCGGCAGGCTCATCCAGTGGGCTCGGGCGGCCTCCAGCAGCACGGCCGTGCCCATGACGTTGGAGCGCACGAAATCCAGCGGCCCCTCGATCGCCCGGTCGTTGTGGCTCTCGGCGGCGAGGTGCATCACCGCGTCGGGTTTGTGCCGGGCGAAGATCGCCTTCAGCGCCAGCTCGTCGCAGACGTCGGCCTCTTCGAAGGCGTAGTTCGGATGGCCCGCGACGCTCGCGACGTTCTCGAGGTTGGCCGAATAAGTCAGCTTGTCCAGGTTCACGACCTGATGACCGTCGGCGATCGCGCGGCGCACCACAGCCGATCCGATGAAGCCGGCCCCGCCGGTGATAAGGATTTTCATTCGACCTATTCGCCGTCAGCTGGGCGACCTGGCGCCCTTGCCCGGGTACATCCAATTTGTGAGAAACGTCTTACCGTGAAACGGTTGGCGCTCAAGTGCCGCGGTCAACCGGCGGATCGTGCCGCGATGAGTTCGTCATAGACATTGGCGAAGGCGCCCGTCATGGCGGCGACATCGAATAGCGTTCTGGCTCGCATCTGGTTTTCCGCGCCGATTTCCAATCGACGCTGACGATCACCAAGCAGCCTTGTCACGATCTCCGCGAACCGCCCCACATCCCCCGGCGGAGCGAGCAACCCAGGCGATCCAACGATCTCAGGAATCCCGCCGACGTCGAAACCCACGACTGGTAGGCCGGCGCACATGGCATAGACGCTCACAGAACCGAAGGTGTCGTCCTTCACCGGAGCGATATAGACGGAGAACTCTCGATAGAGCTGGCGGAGCCGATCGTATGACACCCACCCGGTGAAGATGATCCGATCCTCAAGCCCCTCTTCATGGACACGCGCTCTGAACGGATTGACCAGCAACCCGTCCCCGACGATCGTGGCCCGCGCTGTCGGCCTGGCCTTCATTACCTGGATGAGGATCTCGATGGCGTTTGGTCCGATCTTGTCTCCATCCAGACGGTAGACCATGCCGACATGGTCGTCGGTCACGCCCTCCAGATCTGATCGATAGAAATCTTCGAGCCGGGTGCCCGGGTAGATGACTTCCTCTGAAATCCACGAGGCGCCTGAAGCGCGTCGCGACCATTCACTACAGAAGATGTAGCGATCTACACTCTCGCTGAAATAGGGCTCGCCGGAGGTGTTCACATTCTCCACGACCGGAATGTTGAATTCTTCCAGCACCTTGAAGATCGAGTGGTACCAGACGAAATCCTGCTTCATTCCGTTCCAGTAGTGAATGTGGACGGCGGCTGGACGTTCCTTATGGATCAGCTTCGCCAACTGCCGGTCTTCAAGGGGTAGCGGCATATCGAGGATTTCGATGCCGGCGTAAGGCGCTGGCCGTTCCACGTGCTTCGAAATGACGAGGTGCCGGAAACGATCCTGGGTGCCCTCCATGATATCGCAGACCAACCTCGGCGTACCGCCGATTTCGAAGTTGGCGAGGAGGTGCAGGATCAGGGGATTTTCCGGGCGACCTTCACGATAGTGAACGGTGACCGGCGTCGGACGCTGGAATTTCTTTTGGAGAAACCTGACTTTGGGAATCGCCGGCGCGAACAGCCTTCCAGCGAGCGGGCGCGCGGCTTCCTTGGTCGACCTGCCTGCGCTCCAAATCCGCTGAAGGGTCTTGTGGGCGATGACTGCATCGGCCTCACGTTGACGCTCGGCGTGGGCGGCAAGCCGCTCGCTTTTGCGGTCTATCTGCTCGGAAGAGTGATGCTTCACCTGCCTGTTCCCTGGCCCCAATTGGATCATCCAAGGCACGAGATGCAACGGTCGTGCCCAAATGGGGTCGAAGGCACCCTGTATTAGATACGTGTGGAATTGGTTTCGGTTGCAGTGACGCCTGGCTTTTGTGCATTCGCGGACCTGTCGATATTTGAATCCGCCGGCCTGCCCTGGACGAGCGCCTCTCGCGTCGATCCGCTAAGAGATGCTTAGGTCGCCGACGCCGGCCGCCTTTCCCGCGCAATCGAACCCGCCGTGATGAGGTGGGCGACGATGACGATGACGATGACAGGCGCCAGCGCCGCATAGCCGATCAACAGCGAATGATCGCCGAAATGCGGTTTGGCAGCGTCGCTGACCTTGCCCAGGAACACCGGCCCACCACCCAGGCCGATCAGGTTCAAGACGAACAGCAGGATCGCGCCCGCCATGGTCCTCTGCGCCGGCGGCACGGCGTTCTGCACAACCGCCAGCGCGGGGGCGAGATACATGTTGTTCAGCAAAGCCGGGACAGCCATGAACATCAGGGCGATTTGCCAGGTCGGCGCCCAGATCAAGCCGGCCAACGCCGGCAGGCTGAGGGTGAAGGCGATCGCCGGGATACGGGCGTACCAACGCCGGTCGACGTGCCCCAGCTTGTCCGCCAACCAGCCGGACGCGAAGGTTCCGATGATGCCGGTGACGCCCACGACGATGGCGTAGTAGGCGGAGACCTCCTTCAGCGTCATGCCCTTCACGCGCATCAGCAACGGCACGTTCCAGTTCAGCATGGCATAGCCGGCGAACGCCGACAGGCCGCTGGAAATGGCGACGCAAAGCAGGGTGCGATTGGCGAAGAACGCCTTGATGACTTCGGTGGCCGGCGGCGCGGCGGCGTGGCTCGCGCCGTCCGAAACCGGGTCGAGACCGCCTCGCTTGGGCTCGCGCACGACAAGCAGCATCAGAAGCGCCAGGACCACGCCTGGCAGGCCCACGGCGAAGAACGCCATCCGCCAACCATGCTCGGCCGCGACCCGCGCCCCCAGGGCGACGCCCAGCATGGTGCCAGCCGGAACGCCCAGGGAATAGAGCGCCAGCCCCGTGCCGCGTTCCTTCGGCGGGAAATAGTCGGAGATCAGCGAATAGGATGGCGGTGAACCGCCCGCCTCGCCCACGCCGACCATGACGCGGCAGAAGGCCAGTTGGGCGAAACTGCCGGCCAGGCCGCAGCCGGCCGTGAACAGGCTCCAGATGCTGCACGCCGCGGCCATGATCCGCACGCGCTGGAAGCGATCGCAGAGCCAGGCCACAGGAATGCCGAAGGTCGTGTAGAACAGGGCGAAGGCCAGACCGCCCAGCATCCCCATCTGGGTGTCGGAAAACCCCAGGTCTTTGCGGATCGGCTCGGTCAGCGTCGAGATGATCTGCCGATCCATAAAGTTAAAGGTGTAGACAACCGCCAGCAGGATCGCGACGACATAGCGATAACCGCGGCCGGTGGTCGGCGCGGTCGCGGTGGCAGCGGTCATGGATCCCCCCGGGGCTGACCTGCCGGCCCGCGATGTCCAATCCCGCGGTTACAAAATCCGGTACGGTTTCCCGTCCGCCATTTTGCACGGCGTCTGGCGATCGCCAAGCGCGAGCTCTGGATTTCGTCCAAAGCGAAAAGGCTCAGCCAGCTAGGTTCAACCCGAAGTGAGGCGCACGGAAATTCCGCCAGTGACCTAAACCCTCGGCATTCAGCCGGAATTCAGAGCCGAACGTCCTTGCCGGCGGGACGCTGGTTGCCAACCGCGGCTAGGACAGGCCGCCAGTCGAAGTAGCCTTGTGAACCGTATAGGGGGAACAAGTGGTGAGCCGGTCGGCAGTTCGAGCGAATAGCGCATCTCCCCATCGCCAGCCGTTGCCGTCGACGCCGCCGGTATAGAAAGACACCAGTCGCAGGCCCGCCTGCTGCATGCGGGCGTAAATTTCAAAAAAATTGCCATGCGGCTCTGCGGGATTAGGTTCGAATTCGCATTCAGCAAGAACCATCTTGATTTTGCCGCTGCCCAGCATATTCGCCGCACCGGTCAGAACTGACATCTCAAAGCCTTCGGTATCGATCTTCAATAGATCGATCCGGCCAATTCCGCGCTCAGCGCAAAATCCGTCTACGGTTTGAACCGAAACCTCCACCGTCGGCGCGTCCGGCTTGGCGGAAACATTGGCTGTGTTCTGGCCATCAATTGGCCCAGCCGTCATCTTGAGGCTTCCGCTAACCGCGCCCATCGCAATATTGATGGCTTCGCACCGAAGATCTTTGATCGTGTTGCGCTTGAGTTTTTCGAATGTGGCGGGGATAGGTTCGAACGAGTAGATTTGGGCCGTCGGGAAAACCTCCCGTAGTTCGGCGACAGTCTGGCCGGCGTTCGCTCCCACGTCGAAAATGATTTGGGGCTGCGGGATCAGCGCCGCCGCATCCACGAATTTGCTCGCGCCCCAAGGAAGTCCCTCCAGACTTGAGACGTGAAACCCCAACCTCCTGGCCGCACCGCGCGCCAAGCGCCGCAGTCTGATCGCCATAATCCCTCCGTCACCTAATATATAAACTGCGCAGACCCATTCCTGTTTGGAATGCTCGGGGAATTCATAGGTGTCTATGGCGCCGTGCCGATGACGACTGCCTTGCGAAATCCCAAAGCATCAACATCACCAGCGCGGAGCAGTTACAAATTCATCGTCGACTACCGAGCGCGGAAGGCTAACCGGAGGATTTCGTCGTGCCGGCCTCGCCAGGAATTAAGGCGAATGAAGGCTTGGCGGTCCTCCTCGCTCATCGGGCCGATTGCGAGCGCGCGCGCCACGCCGTCGGCGAACGATCCGCCTTCCGGCACAAGCACAACGTGACCGTGGATCCCACGGACAGGAGCAATGTCCGAGGCCGCCACAGGTCTCCCCGCAGCACAGTATTCATAGACCTTCAGGGGGCTCATCGACTCCGTGAGCGGATTCCTAAGGTGGGGCATGATGCAGCAGTCCACGCTGCGGGTAAGGCCGGCGATGAGGTCTCGAGGCAAGGCGTCCCGGACCTGTACGCCGGGGATTTGGCTCAACCTGCTGGCGACCTCCGGGTGACTGACCGGTCCCACAAACAGGATCGTGCCACCGGAAAAGCGCTCGGCGACCTCACGCACGGCCGCCAGATTCAGGCGCGCGTGGATGGCGCCCGTGTAGAGGATTGTGGGGCCGGGCAGATCTTTGAACCACTCCGGCACGCGCCACGGGGGTTGCCACTCTTCCGGCACGACGCCGTTGGGGACGACCAGCCCAGGACCGGTCGGGTCGAGGATATCCAGAAGGTGCTGCGACACGGCGCACACCGCCTGACCGCGCCGCCTGATCTCGCCGTAGGCCCGCACGTAGTCAGGCCACCACCTCGTATGTCCGTCGTAGGCCGACCAGTCATCGAATGCGTAGTAGGTGATGTCCTCGGCCCATTCGAGGGGCCCGTACGCTGCGTAGAAGGGATTCGTCGTAATGACGGCAGGGTTGCGTAACCCGAGGTCGCGCGCGGCCTCGCGGATCCGGGCGTCATAGGCGGCATAGGCGTGACGCAGGAAGGCCTCCCCCGTCCCATCCTGACGCCGCCACCGATAGGGCGATACGACGGCCGTTGGAAAAGGCCTGGGCGGCAGCGGCTCCGGCTTGCGACCTTGAAGGCGCCGGATCAGCTGGGTGGGGCCCATCCGAAAAGGGTCCGCCAGCAGCAGGCCCTTGACCTCCGGATGGATCAGAAGCGTGGAGACCAACCGATCGGGGGTCATGAACTGGCGCCGGTGCGAGTCGCTCCAGGTCTCGTGCCAGAAGGTGAAGACTAGGTCGCGCGGCTCCGGAGCCGAAGAATTCGCCACCCTCTGCATCGGCGGCGGCGCCGAAGCCCTGGGAGAACTGGCCCGGGCGAGTTGTTCGCGGGCCTGCTCATAACAAGCTTCCAGACATTCGGCGGCAGCGTCCCAGGTAAGGGTGTCTCGCCGGCGAATGACCTCCGCCCGCATCTTGGCGAGCAAGCGCGGATTATCGTTGAGTGCAGAGATGTGGCGCGCCAGCGCCTCCACGTCCCCGGCCTCGTGCACAAAGCCGGTGACCCCGTCTTCGCACATCGCCCCCGCGGCCGAAGAGACGAGCGGAATGGCTCCCGCGCCCTGGGCTTCATAAGTGACCAGAGCGCTCCCTTCCTCAAAGGAAGGTAAGGTCAGCACGTCGCTCGTTTGCAGGACGCCAGCGGGATCGCCGGTGAACTCGTGCATCGCGACGCTGGGATCCTTGAGGAAGGGCTCGAGGACCGGCTCGTAACCACCCTCAACCCGCCCATAAATCGAAAAGCGTCCTTCGGCGTGCGCGGTCGAACGCTGCCAAGCGGTCAAGGCGATATGCAGCCCTTTTCGGGGTCCGATCCCGCCCAGGAAAACTGCCCGGAAGGGGCCCTCCTCGCGCTGCGGTAGAGGCTTGAACGACTTGGCGTCAAACCCGTAGCGATGGCGCAGAAGCTTGTCGGGTGAGAAGCCTCGATCCAGGAAGGTCTTGGCGACATGGTCGGACGGCACCAGCAGGCGGTAGGCCGCGGCGTACTCCTCCTCCTCATGTCGCAGTCGGGGCAGGTTCAAGCGGTGCGAATTACCGCTTTTCAGCTCGATCCCAAGCTCATCGCAAAGCCGGCCGACGACGGCATAGGCGTTCTCGGTGTGGGTATTAGGCACTTCCCTCAGGCACGGAATGTTCACCTCGGTCGCCGCCCTGGCCGTCGCCAGCGCGCCGCCGGGCCAGGTGTGAACGACGTCGTACTTGCTAGGATTTCGGCGCAGGTGCGAGGCCACACGCAGGTCGTGGTAGGCCATCGAACGGTCCATCCCCATCACCCGATGAGGGATTCGCACGCCGCCAACGACCATGGTTGTGAGTACGTTCGGCGGTGCGACAGCGCGGTTTCGAGCGCTGGTGGCCATGACAGTGACATCGTGGCCGCGCGCCAGCAGACCAGCCACCTGCTTGGCGGCTGTCGTACCGATACCGGGCATGCCGATGTCGTGGGGAAAGCTGTAGAGGATCCTCATCGCAGGAAGCCGGTCAGAAAGGATTGCATCGGAGGAACCCGCTGAAAGTGCGTCGACCAATATTCGTCGCGAGAAAAACCCATAAGCATGAAGGCTGTCTTGCGATGCCACAGCGCTGGCGCCGGGCGACCGCGGCTCATAGCGTACTCGATCGTCGCCGAACAAGGATCGAGGGCCCTTGAAGCTTCTAACCTAGGCGATTGATACGCGAACCGAGCAACACATCACTGAGCATCAGCACGAGGCGCCCGTCGGCGCGTCCTCCGCCTAGACCAGCATCACCCAGCCGTCGCCTGGGTGCATGATCGGCATATGGACCGGCTCGGGCGTAACGATCGGCGCCGCGGGCGCGGCCACGGCGGCTGCGGGGGTCCAGCCCAGGACGTCGAGCACTTGCAGGTCGGTGGCCGACAGCACGTCGTTGGAGCCTGGGCCGCCGGGGCCGAAGGCATCACCCACCGTATGGTCCCAGTCGGCGAGCGCCAGGCCGTCGGTCGCCCCCACGACGTTGATCGAATTGTGGAACTGGAAGGCGGTCACAGCGCCGCTGTTCAGGCCGAAGTAGGTCGCCTGACCGTCGGACCCGCCCGTGAAGTCATGCTCGCCCGCGGCGGTGAAGCGGAACAGGTCCATGGGCGCGAAGGCGCCGGTCTCATTCGCCCCCAAGGCGCCGATCCGCCCGAAGACCCCCTGCGACAGCGCATGTTCGATGGCGCCCACCGCGTCCTGGCCGAAGCTGAACGCGAGGTTGCTGTTCAGCACCACCGAGGCGTCGAGGCTGGCGCTGGGCTGGGCGAGGCCCAGCACCCGCGCCTCCGCCGTCGTCAGGTCGAAGCCGGCGCCATGCGACGGGTCCAAGGTCGGCAGTCCAGCGATCGCCTGGGCGTCGGCGGCCGTGCTGGCGTGCGCCTTCAACGCCGTGGTCAGGGTCTCGTAGCTGACGTGGACAAGGTTGTAGCTGGTGGTGACGCTCACCGACGAATCCAGCGCCTGCAGGTCGAAACTCACCACCACGGTCACCGGATCGGTGATGTGGGCTCGCAGATCGTCCTCCGCGGCCAGGATGGCGTCGCGGTAGGCGTCGGTCATGCCGGCGCCGAACTGGTTCACGAAGCTCAGGCCGACGGGCTGCGGGGCGAAGGTTTCGGCGGGCGTCGACATCGAGAGGTCCCTGAGTGATCCATTCTTGGACAATTCGCCTCTCAGGCTGCAAAGCCGGGACCAGAATTCGCCTGTCGGGCGAGCTTTTTCGATGCGCGGACCGCCGTTCCGCTGAACGTCCGCGGAGAATAACTGGGGGCGCCCCCGCCTTGCCCGGGCGGGCGGCGGTCTCTAAGTGCCGGGACGGCCGCCGGATTGTGGGCGGCTTTGGCCGTCAATGTTGTAAGGTCCGCTGATGGACGCTCGCCTCGCGCCCTCCACGAAACCCCAGGAAAAGCGCCTCTCCGCCCCTATGCTCACCCACTTGCAGCGCCTCGAGGCCGAGAGCATCCACATCTTCCGCGAGGTCGTCGCCGAGTGTGAGCGCCCGGTGATGCTCTATTCCATCGGCAAGGACTCGGCCGTCATGCTGCGCCTGGCGCAGAAGGCCTTCTATCCCTCCAAGCCGCCCTTCCCGCTGCTCCACGTCGACACGACGTGGAAGTTCAAGGCCATGTACGAGATGCGCGAGCGCATGGCCCGCGAGAGCGGCATGGAACTGCTGGTCCACCAGAACCCGGAAGCCAAGGCCCGCGGCATCAACCCCTTCGACCACGGCAGCCTCCACACAGACATGTGGAAGACCGAGGGTCTCAAGCAGGCCATCGAGAAGTACGGCTTCGACGCGGCCTTCGGCGGCGGCCGGCGCGACGAGGAGAAGTCCCGCGCCAAGGAGCGGATCCTGTCGTTCCGCTCGGCCCAGCACCGCTGGGATCCCAAGATGCAGCGACCGGAACTCTGGAAACTCTAC
>JAFEDM010000511.1 GCA_018241625.1 Pseudomonadota bacterium
ACTCACCTAACTGTCATCCCGGAATGGCGCGCAGCGGCATATCCGGGACCCATAAGCACTCGATGGCGAAAGATAGGCAGCAACGGCGCATTCGAGGACCGTCTCGCGACGCCGCGTCTATGGGTCCCGGATAAGCGCTAACGCGCTTTCCGGGATGACACGATGGGATAGGTCACAAGGTTACACAACGCTCACTTGCCTTGAGGCGCGGAAGCAAGCCAGCCTGACCCACCACATCCGGGAGGGCCGTCCTTGCTGTCGATCAAGAGCCTGTCGCACGTCTACGCCAACGGGACGCGCGCCCTCGACAAGGTGGACCTGGACGTCCCCAAGGGGATGTTCGGCCTGCTGGGCCCGAACGGCGCCGGCAAGTCGACCCTGATGCGCTCGATCGCCACCCTGCAGACGCCGACCTCGGGCGCCATCCAGTTCGGCGACATCGACGTGATCGCCGAGCCGGAGCGGCTGCGCCGCACATTGGGCTACCTGCCGCAGGACTTCGGTGTCTATCCGCGCGTCTCGGCCTACGACATGCTCGATCACATGGCCGTGCTGAAGGGCGTGGCCGACGCCAGGGCCCGGCGCGAGACGGTCGAGAGCCTGCTGAACCAGACCAACCTGTGGAGCGTGCGCAAGAAGGCGCTGGCCGGCTTCTCCGGCGGCATGCGCCAGCGTTTCGGCATCGCCCAGGCCCTGATCGGCGACCCCGACCTGATCATCGTGGACGAGCCCACCGCCGGCCTCGACCCGGAGGAGCGCAACCGCTTCCTCAACCTGCTGGCCGAGATCGGCGAGCAGGTGGTGGTGATCCTCTCCACCCACATCGTCGAGGACGTCGCCGACCTCTGCCCGGCGATGGCGATCATCGTCGACGGCAGGATCGTCAGCCGCGGCGCGCCACAGGAGCTGATGGCGGCCTTGAAGGGCCGCATCTGGATGAAGACCATCGACAAGGCCGATCTCGATGCGGCCAAGGCCAAACACCAGGTGATCTCCACCCGCCTGTTCGCCGGGCGCACGGTGATCCACATCGCCGCCGACGCCGATCCGGGCGACGGCTTCGCCCCCGTCACCGGCGGGCTGGAGGACGTCTACTTCTCGACCCTGGCCGCCGCGCGCAAGGCGGCCTGATCCCAGCATGCGGCGGGGGCCGATCCTCAGTGCGATCTGCATGGCCCTGGCGCTTGCGGCGCCCGCCGCCCACGCGGCCGCCCCGAAAGGCCCCGAAATCCTCACCTCGGATGTCGAACGCTTCTATCGGGTCTACGAGGCGCACCACGGCCATCCCGACGCCGCCACGCTCGACCGCGACTACCTGACCCCGGGCAGCCCTGGCCTGCACGAATTCATGCAGGCGCGCCGGGTCTCGGGCGAGAGCATCGAAAAGGCCATCGAGGCCCATCCCGAAGCCTACGAAGACGCCCGCAACTGCCTGACCGTATTGCCGAATGTGAAGCGGCGGCTGACCGAGGACTTCGCCCGGCTGGCCCGCGCCTACCCGGAGGCGAAGTTCCCGCCGGTGACCATCGTGGTGGGCCGCACCCGGCCCGTCGGCATCACCAATCCGTCCGGCGTCACCATCGGCCTGGAGGCGCTGTGCGCGGCGAGCTTCATGAACCCCAACCCGGAAGAGCGGTTCGTCCACATCATCATGCACGAGTACGGCCACATCCAGCAGGAGGGTCCGCTCAGCACAGTCGACGTCGGCCAGCCCGCCGCCACGGTGCTCACCATGTCGCTGATGGAAGGCGCCGCCGAGCTCTTCGCCGAGCTGTTCTCCGGCGACATCGGCAACCACGAGCACCGCGCCCTCACCCGCGGCCGTGAGCGCGCGATCGAGCGCGCCTTCGTCCGCGACGAGGACAAGACCGATCTGTCCGACTGGCTGTACAATTCCAAAGGGACCGCGGCCGAGCCCGGCGACCTCGGCTACTGGGTCGGCTACCGCATCACCAAGGCCTATTACGACCGCGCGCCGAACAAGCATCAGGCGCTCATCGACATCCTGCACATGACCGACGCCAGGGCTTTCGTCGCCAAGAGCGGCTGGAAACCCGGCGGCCGGAAACCGGCGAACTAGGGGGCGGCCATGTTCTTCAAGATCGCGGGCTTCGAGTTCCGCTACCAGACCCGCCAGCCCATCTTCTGGGTGGCGATCATGATCTTCGCCCTGCTGGCCTTCGGCGCCGTGGCCTCGGACAATGTCCAGCTCGGCAACACCGCCAACGTCCACAAGAACGCGCCGTGGGTGATCGCCCAGACCAGCTTGGTCTTCGCGATCATCTATATGTTCGTGACGACCGCCTTCGTGGCCAATGTGGTGGTCCGCGACGACGACACCGGCTTCGGCCCGCTGATCCGCTCCACCCGCGTCAGCAAGTTCGACTACCTCTACGGCCGGTTCGTCGGCGCCTATCTGGCCGCCGCGCTCAGCTTCCTGGCGGTGCCCGTCGGCATCTTCCTGGGCTCGATCATGCCCTGGGTCGACAAGGAGACGATCGGGCCGTTCCTGCCGCAGGCCTACGTGTTCAGCTACTTCTACCTGGCGCTGCCGGTCCTCTTCCTCTCCAGCGCCATCTTCTTCGCGCTCGCCACCGTCACCCGCTCGATGATGTGGGCCTATGTGGGCGTCATCGTCTTCATCATCCTGCGCGCGGTCTCGGGCCTGTTGCTCAGCCGCCAGGGCCTGGAAACCGTGGGCGCGCTGTGGGAGCCGGACGGCACGGCCGCCTTCGGCCTCGCCACCCGCTACTGGACCGCCAGCGAACGCAACACCCTGATCCCGCAGATCGCCGGCTACATCCTGTGGAACAAGCTGCTGTGGACCGGCATCGCCTTTGGCTTCCTGGGCCTCGCCTATCGCCTCTTCCACTTCGAGACCGGCCGCGCCTCGCGCAGCGAGCGCCGCGCCCAGCGCCTGGCCGCCACCGCCGACGCCGAGACGCCCGCCGCGCCCGCAGCCGGGCCTCTGCCCAGGCCCGCCTTCACCGCCGCCACAGGATGGGCGCAGCTTTGGGCGCGGACCCGGCTCGACATGGGCCAGGTGTTCAAGAGCCCCGCCTATTTCGTCCTGCTGGCGCTCGCCGCCCTGCTCTCGCTGGTCAACCTGTGGCTGGGAACCGACGTCAGCCTCTACGGCGGACGCACCTTCCCGGTGACCCGGGTCATGGTCCAGGCCCTGGGCGGGATCTTCAGCTTCATGAGCCTGATCATCGCCATCTACTACGCGGGCGAGCTGGTCTGGCGCGAGCGCGAGCGGCGCATGGCCGAGATCGTCGACGCCACCGCCGTCCCCGACTGGGCCTTCATCGTGCCCAAGACCCTGGCGATCGCGCTGGTGCTGATCTCCAGCTTCGTGGTCAGCGTCGTGGTCGCCATGATCGTCCAGGCGATCAAGGGCTACTTCGGCTTCCAGCTCCTCGACTACCTCGTCTGGTGGATCGTCCCGCAGTCGATCGACGCCATCCTGATCGCGGTGCTGGCGATCTTCATCCAGGCGCTCAGCCCCCACAAGTTCGTGGGCTGGGGCCTGATGGTGCTCTACCTGATCGCCACCCTGGTGATGAACAACCTGGGGTTCGAGGACAGCCTCTACCAGTACGGCCTGCTGCCCGACATCCCGATCTCCGACATGAACGGCCAGGGCCGATTCTGGATCGGGCCGTACCTGCTGCGCGCCTACTGGAGCGCGCTGGCCATCGCCCTCACCGTCCTGGCCTACGGCCTCTGGCGACGCGGGACCGAGACGCGCTTCTGGCCGCGACTGCGGCGCCTGCCGTCACGCCTGAAGGGCGCGCCCGGCGCCATCCTGGCGCTCAGCCTCACAGCGTTCGTGGCCCTCGGCGGCTACATCTTCCTGAACACCCACGTCTGGAACGACTACCGCACTCACCTCGACGACGAGCGCTTCCTGGCCGACTACGAAAAGGCGCTCTGGCAGTTCCACGACACGCCGCAGCCGACCATCACCGCGGTCAAGCTGAACGTAGCGCTCTATCCGCATCAGCCGCGCGTCACCACGACCGGCAGCTATCAGGTCCAGAACCGCACGACCGCGCCGCTCAGCGAAGTCCACGTGCGCTTCGGCGACCGCGACCTGAAGGTCCGCGCCCTCGAGGTCCAGGGCGCCCATCAGAAGGCCGACTTCGGCCGCTTCAACTACCGCATCTACGCCTTCGACCAGCCCATGGCGCCGGGCGAGACCCGCACCATCAGCTTCACCACCGAGCGCTCGCAGCGGGGCTTCCGCAACACCCGCAACTGGAAGGGCGTGGTCGACAACGGGACCTTCCTCAACAACATCGACGTGGCGCCGGTGCTGGGCATGGACCGCAACATGCTGCTCACCGATCGCTCCAAGCGCCGCAAGTACGGCCTGCCGCCGCAGCTGCGTCCGCCCAAGCTCGGCGAGCCGGGCGCGGACCGGCACAACGCCCTGCGCTCCGACAGCGACTGGGTGTCCAGCGACATCACCCTGTCCACCGACGCCGACCAGACCCCGATCGCGCCCGGCTACAAGGTGGCCGAGACGGTGGCGGGCGGGCGGCGAACCGCCCATTTCGTGTCCGACAGCCCGATGATGAACTTCTTTTCGCTGCAGTCGGCCCGCTATGCGGTGAAAACCGAGACCTACCGGGGCGTGGCGATCAGTGTCTACTACGACCCCAAGCACCCCTGGAACGTCGACCGGATGATCCGCACGGCCACGGCGGGGCTCGACTATTTCGACGTCAACTTCAGCCCCTACCAGTTCCGACAGCTCCGCTACCTGGAGTTCCCCGACTTCGACGGCAATTTCGCCCAGTCCTTCGCCAACACCGTGCCGTGGTCGGAGGGCCTGGTGTTCATCGCCGACGCCGACACCGATCCCAGCCGCATCGACATGGTCACCTATGTCGGCGCCCACGAGCTCGGCCACCAGTGGTGGGGCCATCAGGCGGTCAGCGCCGACGAGCAGGGCGACACCATGCTCATCGAGAGCTTCGCCCAGTACTCGGCCCTGATGGTGATGAAGCACATGTACGGGCCGGATATGATCCGGAAGTTCCTGAAGTACGAGCTGGACAGCTACCTGAAAGCCCGCGGCGGCGAGGCGATCGAGGAGCTGCCGCTCGAGCGCGTCGAGAACCAGCCCTACATCCACTACCGCAAGGGCTCGCTGGTGATGTACCGGCTGCAGGACGAGATCGGCGAGGACGCGGTCAACAAGGCGCTGCGCAAGTATCTGGCGAATCACGCCTTCAAGCCCGCGCCCTATCCCGATCCCCGCGAGCTGGTCGCCGACTTCCGCGAGGTCGCGCCGCCCGACAAGCAGCAGCTGATCACCGACCTCTTCGAGAAGATCACCCTCTACGACTACAAGGCCCAGACGGCGGTCGCGAAGAAGCGCCCGGACGGCCGGTGGGACGTGACCCTCACCGTCCAGGCCAAGAAGCTCTACGCCAACGGCCAGGGCAAGGAGACGGAAGCCCCGCTCACCGACGAGGTGGTCGACATCGGCGTGTTCACCGCCGAGCCCGGCAAGAAGACCTTCTCGGCCAAGGACGTGCTGTTCATGAAGCCCATGGCGGTGAAGTCCGGGGTCCAGACCTTCACGGTCACCGTGCCCAAGAAGCCGGCGTTCGCGGGCGTCGATCCCTACAACAAGCGGATCGACCGCAACTCGGAGGACAACACCGTCAAGGTCAGCGGGACCTAGGGGCGCTCAGTCGGCCGGTCTCACCGCGCCCGTGGGGTCAGTCCGCGCGAGAGGGAGCGCACCAGCGGCGCCTGCAAGAGCCAGTCGCCGCCTGCCGCTAGCGCCTGGGGGCCAAGATCACGCACCAGATGGGTGCGGATCGCCTCGGGCGCGGAGTCAGCGGTGGCCACGCCGCTCAGCTTGGCCGCATAGGCTTCGAACCGCGCGTCATCGGCCGCGCGGTCGCCGTCCAGGTCGCCGACGCGCTCAAAGATTGCCGCGCTGGCCGTCGGCGTACGCCCCGGATCCAGGGCGCAGAACAGGAGCAGGCCGTCGAGCACCCCGGCCTGCACCGTCGAGACCCCGTTCATGGTGGCGAAGACGAAGGCGCCGCTGGTCATCTCCGCGGCCACGATGAACAGCTGGTTCTGCAGCAGCAGCCCCTGGCCCTCGATCCGCACGCCGGCGGCGTTCATCGAAAGCCGCAATGCGCCATTCTCGTCGAAGCGGATCATGGCGCAGTCGTGGATGAAGGATCCCGGCTGCTGGGCATAGGGCCTGGTGGATCTGTAGAAGCCCTCATAGGCTTTGCCGCGCAGCCGCGCCGTCGCCTGGGCTTCCTCGAGCAGCGGGATGGCCAGTAAGGGGTGCGCCGCGGCCGTCGCTCGGGCCGCTGGGGGCGTGACGCCGATCACCTCGGCCAGGCCTTCCAGGTCGCGCTCCCAGTCCAGGCTGGTGAAGCCGGCCACGCGCTGCGCGACCAGGGCGGTGAGCTGGGTCATGTTGTGCGCCGACGGCGTCGCCGTCCCGCTCACCCAGCGGCCCGCCGCCGACTTGTCCACGCCCAGTTCGGCCGCCAGCCGGCCGCGGCTCATGGAAAGCGCTTTCAGGACGAAGTCGAGCTTCGCCGCCAGCGGTGTGGTCATTTCGGAAAGGACGCCCAGTAGCCGATGTTCTGCGAGGCCCTATACAAGGGCGAAACGGCGAAACCGTAAACCGCGGCTTCGCTGGGTCGTCGCGTAGAGGGGGCGTGACTGGGCGATGAGCGAGCGAGACGATCCGCCGTCCCGAGCCGCGCGCCCTGCGCTTGCGCGCCTGATCGCCTACGCCCTGCCGGCCGCGCCGATCAACGCGGTCGACACCCCGATCTCGATCTACCTGCCGGCCTTCTACGCGGCTACGGGCGCGATGAGCCTCAGCCTGATCGGCGCCCTGATCCTGGCCGCGCGCATCGCCGAGATCCCGATCTCGCTGGCCGCCGGCGCCGTCTCCGATGCCGTCGGCCCCGCCGGACGCCGCCGGCGCTTCTGGCTCGCGCTGGCCACGCCACTGGCCATGCTGGGCATCTGGCGGCTGTTCGAGCCGCCCGCCACGCCGGGGCCGGTCTACTTGCTGGGGTGGCTGCTGGTGGTGATCGTGGGCGGCGTTCTCCTCTACCTCAACCACATCGCCTGGGGATCCGAGACGGCCACCGGCTACGGTGAGCGCACGCGCATCCAGGCGCTGCGCCAGGCCGCCTCTGTCGCAGGCCTGCTGCTGGTCCTGGCGCCGCCCATCCTCATCGAACGCGCCCATCCGCCCGACCTGGAGCGCGCCCGGATGGCCGCCATCGCGGGGTTCTTCCTGATCCTGCTGCCGGCGTGCGTCGGCCTGGCGCTGGCCTTTGCGCCCGAACGTTCGCCGGCGACCACCGCACACTCAACCGGCCGCGCGACCCTCACCGAACTGCTGCGGGCGCTCGCCGGAAATCGGTCGCTGACCCGCATGCTGCTGGTCGACCTGCTGGACGCCGGCTCGATCGGGGTGGTCACCAGCCTGTTCGTCTTCCTGTCGCGCGACGTCTGGCGCCTGGGCGGACTGACCAGCCTGCTGCTGCTGGCCTATCTGAGCTGCGGCCTGCTCGGCATGGGGCCCGTGCTTCGCGCCGTCCGGGGCCAACGCAAGCCGCGCGCCGCCGCCTGGATCGCCATCGCCATCTCGGCGGTCCTGCCCGGCCTGGCGCTTGTTCCGCCGGGCGGCGCGGGCTTCGCCTTCGCCGTGGTCCTGCTGCTGGGCCTGCCGTCGGCCGCCAACACCGCCCTCTA
>JAFEDM010000512.1 GCA_018241625.1 Pseudomonadota bacterium
AGCAAGGGCCCGGCCCTGACCGGCAACGAGTCCTGGCGCTCGTTCCTGAGGTTCCTGGAGACCAAGCTCGGCGAGTATGGCTGCGTCGACATCCACCACGCGCCGTGGACCTTCAAGCGACTGGTCACCAGCCTGTGGCCTGACGACTCCAAGTGGAGCCTGGTCTCGAACGGCCGGCGCGTGCGGGTCGCCAACTATGGCGCGAACTGCGGCACGACAGGTCCGAAAGGAGTCACCGCGCCGCTGGTCCTGTGGGACGATGTCCGCAAGCCCGACGTCGCCGGCAAGATCGTCGTCTATCGCCCCACGCCGCGGCCCGACGTCCGCTCGGCGTTCAGCGAGAGCGACTACGAAGCCGCGCTGCCGTTCGACAGCTGGCCCGTCGAGGGCAAGCCCGTCCCCCAGGCGCAGGGCGGGACGCATTCGATCTCGAACGTGGTCTGGGACGACATGACCGCCACCTCGACCTTCGTGAACGAGATGCGGTCCGCGCGGCCGGCCGGCGTGGTGTTCGCCATGAACCTCAACCGCGCCGCGACGGAGGGCCTCTATACTTTCGGCGTGCCCGCCGACTACGACTTCCCCTCGGTCTATGTGGACCGGCTGGTGGGCGACGGGGTGATCGCCGACGCGCGTGAGGGCAGAGCCGCGACGATCCGGGTCGAGGGCGAGCGCGTCGACAGCGAGGCCTATCAGCTCATCGCCTATCTGCCGGGGCGCGACTACGGCTCCGAGCGCGACCAGCAGGTGCAGCTGCGCACCCACACCGACGGCCCGTCGATCAGCCAGGACGACGGCGCCCTGGGCCTGCTGGGTGTCGTCAAATACATGAGCCACATCCCGCGCGCCGAGCGGCCGCGGACCCTGATGATCGAACTGGACTGCCGCCACTTCATGCCGGGCGCCGAGCGCGCCTGGGCGGCGCAGGACTACTTCGCCAAGACCCCGCACGCCCGCGACAAGATCGTGGCGATGATCGCCATGGAGCACCTGGGCCAGATCGAATACGTCTTCGACGGCGAGGCGATCAAACCCAGCGGCCGGTCGCTGCCGACCTGGATCTACACCAACCAGAACCAACGCCTGATCGACTTCGCCGTGAAGGCGGCGAAGGACAACCACCTGCCGTCCGCGGTGATCCGCGCGCCGGGCCGACCCGGGGTCCACGGCCAGCCGCAGGGGCCCTGGTACGGGATGGGCGGCGGGGCGCAGGCTCTGGGCATCCCGGCCTACGGCGGCCAGGGCGATCTCGGGGCCTACTGGGCCTTTTCCGGCCGTATCGACCGCTTCGATCCGCGCTCGTACCGACGGGAGGTGGCGACCTTCTGCCAGCTCACCGGCTTTCTGATGACCGCCGACCTGACGCAGATCCCGGTCCCCAAGGTTCCGAGGTCGTTCTAGTCCGCCAGCCCGTCCGTTTTTCCGAAAGTCCCGCCATGCCCCACCTGCGTTCGGCCTTTGCGGCGATCTCCCTGATCGGCCTTCTCGCGCCCGCCGCGCCGGCGGTGGCGCAGCAAGCGCCCGCCTATGTCGCGCCCTCGGCCGCGCCCGCCGGTCGGCCGGACGTGGTGCGGATCGCCCAAGGGGCGTTGAAGGGCTCCGTGGCCGACGGGGTGGGCTGGTTCCTCGGCGTGCCCTATGCGCCGGCCCCGGTGGGCGATCTGCGCTGGCGGCCGCCGGGCGCTCCGCCGACCTGGTCGGGCGAACGCGACGCGACCCGGGCCGGCGCGCCGTGCGGCGAGCAGGAGGACTGCCTGTTCCTCAATGTGGTGCGGCCGGCGGACGCCAAGCCTGGCCAGAAGCTGCCGGTGATGGTCTGGATCCACGGCGGCTCGTTCATCGCCGGCCAATCGATGGGCGGCTATGGCGGCGATACCGACGGGCACGTGTTCGCCAAGGCCGGCGTGATCGTTGTCTCGGTGAACTACCGGCTGGGGCGCGCGGGGTATTTCGCCCATCCCGCGCTCGACCGGGAGGGCCACCTGCATTCCAACTATGGCGCCCTCGACCAGATCGCCGCGCTGAAGTGGGTGAAGGGCAACATCGCCCGGTTCGGCGGTGATCCCGGCAACGTCACCATCTTCGGCGAGAGCGCCGGCGGCCTGGGCGTCCTGCTGCTGATGGTGTCGCCGGAAGCCAAGGGTCTGTTCAACAAGGTGATCGCCGAGTCGAGCTTCGCCCGCAGCCAGACCATCCCGTTGGCCGAGGCCGAAGCCAGCGGCGTCAAGCTCGCAGAGGCGGCGGGCGTGAAAGGCGACGATGCGGCGGCGGCGGCCGCCCTGCGCAAGCTGCCGCTCTCGGCCCTGCCGCTGCCGCCGCGCGGAACCCGGGAAGGGCGCACCTATCCGATCCTCGACGGCAAGGTCTTCCCCACCAACGTCATGGCCGGCTTCCAGGCGGGCGTGGAGGCGAAGGTCCCGCTGATCATCGGGGGCAACTCGAACGAGGCCAGCCTGACGCGGCCCACACCGGCGGTGCTGGACGCCATGCCGGCGGAGAAGCGGCAGGCCATCCTGAAGGTCTTCGATCCCAGCGGCTCGGCCGACCGGGGCCAGGTGGTCAATGACTTCGTCACCATCCAGGGCGTGACCGAGCCGGATCGCGCCATCGTGCGGCTGCATTCACATCACGGCGCGCCGTCGTGGACCTACTACTTCTCCGACGTGCCCGCCGGGCAGAAGGCGCGCCGGCAATACGGCGCCGCGCACACGGAGGAATTGCCCTTCGTGTTCGTCTCGCCCACGACGGTCTTCGCGTCCTCCGACCTCGCGCTCGCGAAATCCGTCAACGCCTACTGGGCCGCGTTCGCCAGGCGCGGGGATCCCGACTCCGCCGGCGGCGTCCGCTGGCCGCGGTGGAGCGACGGGCAGGAAGGTCAGATCGAGTTCGCCGCCGACGGCCCCAAGACCCGCGAACATTTCCTCAAGGCCGAGCGCGACCTGGCTGCAAGCTTCGTCGGCAAGTGAGGCTGGCCGCGGGCGGCGGCCGGCGCCGCTAGGCGGGTTGGACTTCCGCCCGATAGGCGTCCGCCAGCCGCGCCATCTCAGCCATCGAGTCCGGATTGGCCATGGCGGAAAGGTCGACGACGCTTTCGAGCCGGGCGCCTTCGAACAGGCGCTTTACCGGCAGCTCCTGCTTCTTGCCGGAAAGGGTCCTCGGGATCTCGGCCACCTCGATGACCTGGTCCGGCACGAATCGAGGCGATAGCGAGCGGCGGATCGCGTCCGCGACCGCTGAGGTCAGGTCCGCCGTGTCATGGTCTTCGGGCGAGGTGACCACGAGCAGGATCAACTGGGTCTCCCCGTCGCCGCTGCGCACATCGATCGCCAGGGCGTCCCGGATCTGCGGCAGCCGCTCGACGGCGTCATAGATTTCGCTGGTGCCCATCCGATGACCGCCGCGATTGATGGTCGCGTCGCTGCGGCCGAAGATCTCGCAGGTTCCGTCGGCGTCGATCCTGATCCAGTCGCCGTGCCGCCAGACGCCCGGGTATTTGTCGAAGTAGGAAGCCTGGTAGCGCGCGCCGGCCTCATCGCCCCAGAGATAGATCGGCATGGAGGGCAGGGGGCGCACACAGACGAGCTCGCCCACCGCGCCCACCAGCGGCGCGCCGGCTTCGTCCCAGGCCTCGACCGCCGCGCCGAGCTGGCGGCACTGAAGTTTCCCGGGGGCCGACGGCAGGTCGGGGTTGCCGGTGCAGAAGGCGCCGCAGATGTCGGTCCCGCCAGAGGTGTTGTACCACCAGACGCCGGGGTGACCGGCCGCTTGCAGGCCCTCGGAGACGGCGATCTGGACGGAGGCGGGAAGCGGCGATCCGGTGCTGCCCAGGGCCTTGATGGACGACAGGTCGCCCAGCGCCTGGAAGTCGAGCCCGCTCTTCAGGCAGCCCGCGTAGAAGGCCGCGCCCGCGCCGAAGAAGGTCACGCCGTGGCGGGCGGCGAACCGCCAGAGGACGCCAAAGTCCGGCGTCGGTCCGGCGCCCGCGGGGCTGCCGTCGTAGAGACAGATCGTGGTTCCGCCCAGCAATCCGCACACCTGGATGTTCCACATGATCCAGCCGGTCGAACTGAACCAATGGAACCGTTCCCCCCGTCGGCCTGGGGCGTAGGAGGCGGCGATGTCGGTGTGCAGGCTGGTGGCCGCCGCGCTGAGCAGGATCCCGCCGTGACTGTGCACCAGCCCCTTGGGTTTGCCGGTCGTGCCGCTGGAATAGACGATCCAGAGCGGATGATCGAAGGCGACCGCGGTGGGCTGGAATTGCGCGACCGCCTGATCCTCGCCCCGCGTCGCGTCTTCGAACGACACCGCGTCGGGGAAGGCGTCGGCGGACAGCCCCGACTCGACGAGCAGGAGATGGCGCACGCTCGGCAAGGCCTGGCGCAACTCGCGGACGGTCCCGGCGCGGTCCAGGCGCTTGCCGGCGTAGGTCACGCCGTCCGTGGCGATCAGCAGCTTCGGCTCGATCTGGCGGAACCGGTCGAGGATCGCGGGGACTCCCATGTCCGGGGAGCAGATGCTCCAGACCGCGCCCACGGCGGCGCAGGCCAGGAATGCGATCGCGGCTTCCGGCCGGTTCGGCAGGTAGGCGGCGATGCGATCGCCCGGCGCTATTCCCAACTCGCGCATCTTGAGCGCCAAGGCGGAAACCTTGCGCCGCAGGTCCGGCCAGCTGAGCGTGGTGACGCGCCCAGACTCGTCTTCGGCGATGATCGCCGGCTGGCCGGCCGCGTCGGCGGCCTCCACATGGCGAAGCGCATGGCGGGCATAGTTGATCTGCACGCCGGGAAACCACACCGCCCCGGGCATCCGGTCGTCGGCGAGGCCGGCGGCGTAGGGCGTCGGGCTCA
>JAFEDM010000513.1 GCA_018241625.1 Pseudomonadota bacterium
CCTGGCTGCGGGCGAAGCGGACGATGGAGTTCACGGTGAGGAAGTAGGGCGCATAGCCCAGGGCCTCGATCAGGCCCAGCTCGTGCTTGAGCAGCTTGACCACCTTGGCCGGGACACCCTCCGGGTAGCGGCGCTTGGCGCCTTCCCAGGTTAGCTCGGCCAGGGTCCGCTGGGGCGTCTTCCCGGGCTCGGACACTTCGTCTGGGTACTGATAGGCCAGCTCTTCGAGGTTGAAGCGCAGGCTGTCCGCCAGGGCGACGGTGCGGGCCAGGGCCTCGGGGTAGGCCCGGAACAGTCGCGCCATCTCGGCCGGCGGCTTGATGGCGTTGCCGTCCTGGCTCTCGCGGCCCAGGCCAAGCTGGTCGACCAAGCACTTCAAGCGCGTCGCGGCCATGACGTCCTGCAGGGGCTGGCGGGCCGGTTCGTGGAAGAGGACGTTGTTGGTGACGATGGTCGGGACGCCGGCGGACGCCGCCAGGTTCGACAGGTCGTGCAGCCGCTTGGCGTCGCCCGGCCGATAGCGCCGGGACAGGGCCAGGTAGGCGTCGTCGCCGAAGGTCTCCTTCAGCCGCTTCAGGCGCAGGGCGCACAGGTCGTCGGCTTCGATCGCCACCAGGGCGCCCGCCAGCCCCTCGCCGTAGTGGGCGAGGTCGGCCCAATCGATCTTGCAGGCTCCCTTGCCCGCGCGGGCCTTGCCGAGGGACAGCAGGCGGCAGAGGCGCCCATAGCCGGCGCGGTCCAACGGATAGGCGAGGATCGCGGTCCCGTCGGTCAGGTCGAGGCGACAGCCGACGATCAGGCGCACGCCGGTGACCTTGGCCGCCTCGTGGGCGCGGACGATGCCGGCGACGGTGTTGTGGTCGCAGATCGCGACGGCCTCGATCCCGGCCAGCGCCGCTTGGCTGAACAGTTCCTCGCAACTGGAGGCGCCGCGCAGGAAGCTGAAGTGGGACGTCGCCTGCAGCTCGACGTAACGGGGCCCGGTCATCCGAACAGCCCGTGCATCCACCAGGACAAGTCGCCGGACGGCGCCCATTCGCCGTCGCCCCGGCGGAAGACCCAGAACCGCTCGCCGGTGTCGGTCTCGAGCTGGAAGTAGTCGCGCGACGCCCAAAGCTCGCCCGGCCGGAGCCACCATTCGCCGTGGATCCGCTCGGGGCCGTCGGCGCGGGTGACGCGCCGGCGCTGGCCCCGCCAGGTGAAGGCGGTCGGCGGCTGGTCGGGCAGGAGCGCCATGGCGGTGACCGGCTCGGGCCGAGCCAGGAGGCGCGTGGGCCTGGGCCAGTTTTCCGGCCAGGCCAGCACCGGCGCCGGGGCGCCGGGCGCGACCTTCTGCACCGAGCGTTCGGGCACGAAGCTGTCGCCGGGGTCCAGGCGGTAGAGACGCCCGTTTCGCCCGAGCCGATTGGCCAGGGTGTCGATCAAGTCGCTGACGTCGGGCGCCGGCGGCGTGGTCAGGTCGTTGCCCTGCGGCTTCCAGACCAGGGGTTCGGTGGCGACGGCGGCCAGCACCATCTGCTCGACGCCGAAGCCCGGGTCGACGGTCTCGATCTTGTCGCAGAGCAGGCGCGACAGGCGCTTTAGATCCCGCACCGGTTTGGCGGTGGCGACCCTCACCGCCTCGATGCGGTTGTCGACCCGATGGAAGCGCAGGTCGGCGATCCGCACGCCGAGGCCCCGCTCTTCCAGTGTGGCGCATAGCGTTTCGACCAGCTTGATCGTGTAGCGCGCCAAGGTCTCCGGCGCGCCGATCGGCTCGGGCGCGAAGGCCCGCCGGACCTGGATGAGTTCGGGGGCTTCGACCGGCTCGATCAGCTCGGCCGCGCGGCCATAGGCCTGGTCGAGGCGCCGGGTCAGCTCGGGCCCGAAGCGGTGGACCAGGGGCGCGCGGGGGCTGGCCTCCAGCTCGCCGACGACGTCGAAGCCGACCTTGGAGAGGCCATCGACCATGTCGGGCGGCAGGCGCAGGGCGCCGATCGGCAGGCCGGCGATGGCGCGGCCGCAGTCGGCGCTGGGCACGATGGTCGTCGGATCGGCGACGTAGCGCGCCAGGGCGTGGGCCGAGCCCCAGCTACCGCTCATGGCCGCGCGAGCTGAGACGCCGACCTTGGCCAGCCGGCGCACCAGGTCCTTCAGATAGGCGGCTTCGCCACCCTTCAGGTGGGCGGCGCCGGTGGCGTCTATCACCAAACCGTCCGGCAGGTCGGGCGCGACGATGGGGGAGAAGGACTTGAGCGCCCACAGCGCCAGCTTCTCCAGGCCGTCCTGATCACCGGCCGGATCGGCGTCCTGGATGATCAGATCGGCGGCGATGGCCTGGGCCCGGGCGGCCGCGGCGCCGGGATAGATTCCGAGTCCCTTGGCGGGGTCATTGGCCGCCAGCACCAGCCGCTTGGATCCTGCGCGGCCGATCAGGACGACAGGGGCCTCAGCCGGCGGCGCGTCTTTCCCAAGACGGCGCCGATACCGGTCCGTAGGCCACGTCGGCAGGTAGAGCGAGACGACCCGCCGCATCAGGGGCTTCCAGTTCAAACTCCAAGCGCTCGCCCGCCCGACAGCGGATGAGTTCGACAAACCATCGCGCCCGGCCGACCCCGGGGGTGGGGAGGGGCGAAGAGGGCAGGGGGCTGACCCGCCATCGCGTGGTCGCCGCCGTGGGCTGGCCGAAGTCGGCCGCATCCTGCTGGCGACGCCATCGCCGCACGATGATGCCCATCGTGGACGCGCTTTCAGCGGCCAGCTGCAGACGGCGCGAGGCCGTCGACGACAGGCGGGACACCTCGCCGACCACGGCGCCGAGTCCGCCGTGACGCAGACCCTCTTCGCAGCAGGCGAGGAGGGTCTTCTCGTCTCCAGCCTCTAGATAGATCACCCGCTCCGGCGCCAGACCGGCCTGGAACAGGGCCGGGGCGAAGAGGTCCGGCCGGGTGATGCACCAGAGCACCTGGCCCTGGGTGCGGGCCGCCAAACTGGCGGCGAATAGGGCCGAACTGGCGCAATCGACCGCCCCGGCCCCGCCGCCGGCCACCTCGTGCAGCGCGCCGAGCGGCAGACCCCCGGCGGGGAGGCGGCGGTCCAGCTCGGGAATGCCGAACGCCAGCACGCCCTTGCCCGCACGGCCGCCGGCCTCGATCTTCGCGATCTCGGCGCGCAGAGCCTCGAAGGCGCGGTGGGACGGGTCGGCGAGCATGGACTCCGGAACGGCGGGCGTGTTAGCATGTTCCTAATTTGTTCTCGCCAAGAACGGAAAGAGTCAAGAGCGTCTGATGGCCTCGACTGTGCAAAACGCGGGTCGCTATGAGACCGAAACCTTGCCGCCGGGCCTGCCAACCAAGCTGAAACGGCCGGAAGAGAAGGCGATCCGCAGCTTCAAACCGTGGATGGTCGAGAACCACACGATTGGGGACTACCTGAAGAACGGGTGGTCGATCGGCATCTGCTGCCGGGG
>JAFEDM010000514.1 GCA_018241625.1 Pseudomonadota bacterium
GATCTCGATGTGGTAGCCGCGCGGGAAGCCCAGCTCCTTGTGCTTGTCGTAGCCCCACCAGGCCACATAGGTGTGCTCGACGCCGTTGCCGTCGTCGTTGGTGGGCGGCAGGCCCTCCATGGCCGGGAACTGGCCGGTGACGTTCAGGCCCACCGAGTCCATCAGGTAGCGGCCGACCATGCCGTGGGTGTTGCACAGCCCGTTCGGGAACTTCGACGACTTGGAGTTCAGCAGGATGCGGGCGGTCTCGCCGGAGCCCGCCGCCAGCACCACCGCGCGCGCGGTCACCGAATGATGCTCGCCGGTCTTGCGGTCGACATAGGTGACGCCCTTGGCCTTGCCGGCCGCATCCAGGTCGACCTGGTAGACCAGGGCATTGGTGGTGATGGTCAGGTTCTTGGTCGCCATGGCCGGCGGGATCAGCACGGTCGTCGACTGGAAGTTCGCCCCGATGGCGCAGCCGCGGCCGCAGGGGGTGGCGAACAGGCAGGTGTTGCGCCCTTCCATCGGGCTGGTGACCACCGCGCCGTGCATCGGGATCACCGGGATGTTCATGGCCTTGAAGGCGCGGGCGTAGAACATCTCGAAGGCGCGCGGCGGCGCCGGCTGCAGCAGGCAGCCTTCCGGCGAGTCCGGGGTGTTGGTCAGGTTCTGCGGCGGGTGCGCGCCGGTGACGCCGATCAGCTTCTCGGTCCTGTCGTACCAGGGCGCCATGTCGTCGTAGGTGATCGGCCAGTCGTAGCCCAGGCCGTCGCGCTCGCGCGGCTTGAAATCCAGCGGCCCGAAGCGCAGCGAGATGCGGCCCCAGTGGTTGGTCCGCCCGCCCAGCATCCGCGGCCGCCACCAGATGAAGGGCTCCGACCCCTCGGCCACCGTGTAGGGCTCGTTCGGCACTTCCCAGCCGCCGTCGACGGTGGCGTCGTAGAAACCGAAGGGCTTGTCGGGCGTCGAGGCCCCGCGCAGCGGCGCCTCGGCGTTGGTGTTGAACATCGGGGTCTCGACGCGCGGGTCGTAGTCGCGTCCGGCCTCGAGCATCAGCACCTTCAGGCCCGACTTGGTCAGGTGATAGGCGCTCATCCCACCGCCGGCGCCGGAGCCCACGATGATCACGTCATAGGGTTCTGCCGCCATGTGTCAGGCGCCTCCCCGCGCCAAACCTTGCCTTGCGGGTACAGGAACGTAGGTTTCGAGAGACTCGTCCGGCAGTTCGACCACCTGGCCGGTCTCGGCCGACTTGTAGAGCGCCATCACCATCTTGGTGACCTCGACCCCGTCGACGAAGGTCTCGATCGGCGTGGTCCCGTGGCGGAAGCAGTCCACCATGTGCCGGTTCTCGCCGATGTAGCCATAGGTGCCGGCCTCGTCCTCGACGATGGGCATCTGGCCCTGCTCGGCGTTCTGCTTCTCCACCAGGTCCTCGCCCGAGGAGCCGTGGATGGCCCGCGACAGGAAGACCTTCAGGCTCGGGTTCAGCGACGAGAACTCCATGGCGTACTCGGGGCCCAGCAGCGCCAGGTCGATGCGCAGGCCGGCGCCGACGTAGGACCAGGAGGTGGAGGCCTCGACGATCACCTCACGCCCGTTCTCGGCTTCGAAGACGATGGTGGCCCGGGCGAAATCCTCCACCGGATGGGCCTTCATCTCCACGCCCTTGAAGTCGTGGGCCAGGATCTTGGCGTAGCGGTCCTGGGTCCATTTCAGATAGCCGACGTTCCCCTGGGCCGCCTTCAGCTTCAGGGTGTCGCGCGGCGCGCCGGGCGCGGTCAGCAGATAGCGGCCGACCTCCACCGAGTGGCACATCATGTCGCTCATGACGCCGCCGCCCTGCTTTTCGCCCTGCCAGAACCAGGGCTCGTGCGGGCCGGAATGCTCCTCGGCGGCGCGGGCGAGGTAGGGGCGGCCGGACGCGGGTACGGCGCGGCGCCAGACGATCTCCTTGCCGCGCTCCACAGCCGAGGCGAACACCTGGTTTTCCAGATAGCCGTGGGCGAGACCCGCGTCCTCGGCCAGCCGCAGCATCTCGCGCGCTTCGGCCAGGGTGCGGCCCAGCGGCTTTTCGCAGGCGATGGCGCGGACCTTGGACTTGCCGGACTTCACCGCGTCGTGGATCGCCTGCATGGCCTCCAGGCGCTTGTCGTTCGGAACCAGCAGCCAGATGGCGTCGACGTCGTCGGCGCCGAGCAGGCTTTCCAGGCTGGCGTGGCCGCGGCACGGGCCCAGCTCCATCCCGTTCACCTCGGCCGCCAGCGCCTCGCGGTGCGCCGCGGTCGGGCTGTAGATGCCGGTGATCTGGGCGTGGCGGACGGACTGGAAGCTCTTGGCGTGGAACTTGGCGATGAAGCCCGAGCCCAGGAAGCCGATACGGAGGGGAGGCGGCGCCTCGGTTGCCTGCGCCATGCTCTTCAAATCCCCCGCGAACCACTGACCGGCGGCGAACTTGGCGCCGTGGACGAGTGAGGTCAAACCACTCTGGAGACCCGGCGTTCGCCGACCGGATCGTGACAGGTGCGCTTGGCGGTCAACTGTGTAATCGATAGGTCAAACGAGGCGGCGAGAGACTCGCGCGGGGGAGACGAAGATGACGGTCCGGATGCGGCTTTTTCTGATGATGGTGCTGCAGCTGGCGGTCTGGGGCGCCTGGGCGCCCAAGCTGTTCCCCTACATGGGCCTGCTGGGCTTCGCGCCCTGGCAGCAGTCGCTGGTGGGCAGCTGCTGGGGCATCGCCTCGGTGGCCGGGATCTTCTTCTCCAACCAGTTCGCCGACCGCAATTTCGCCGCCGAGCGGTTCATGGCCGGCAGCCATGCGCTCTCCGGCCTGGCGCTGGCGGCCTGCGCCTTCCTGACCAGCTTCTGGCCGTTCTTCGCGGCCTATCTGGTGTTCAGCCTGCTCTATGTGCCGACCCTGTCGGTCTCGAACTCCATCGCCTTCGCCAACCTGAAGGACCCGGCCAAGGACTTCGGGGCCATCCGCATGGGCGGCACGATAGGTTGGGTGCTGGTGAGCTGGCCGTTCGTCTTCCTGCTGGGCGCCAAGGCCGACGCCGCCCAGATCCGCTGGATCTTCCTGGTCGCCGCGATCGTCTCGTTCACGCTCGCCGCCTACAGCCTGACCCTGCCGCACACCCCGCCGAAGAAGGACGCGGCGGCGGCCGACCCGCTGGCCTGGCGCGAGGCCATCAAGCTGCTGGGCGTGCCCTTCGTGGGCGTGCTGTTCGCGGTGACCTTCATCGATAGCGTGGTGCACAACGGCTACTTCGTGGTGGCCGACAACTTCCTGACGAACCGCGTCGGCATCGCCGGCAACCTGTCGATGATCGTGCTCAGCCTGGGCCAGATCGCCGAGATCGTGACCATGTTCGTGCTGGGGACTGTGCTCGCTAGGCTGGGCTGGAAGACCACCATGATCATCGGCATCCTGGGTCACGCCGCGCGCTTCTCGGTGTTCGCCTTCTTCGCCGACAGCGTGCCGACCATCGTCGCCGTCCAGCTGCTGCACGGCATCTGCTACGCCTTCTTCTTCGCCACCGTGTACATCTTCGCCGACGCGGCTTTCCCGAAGGACGTGCGCTCCAGCGCCCAGGGGCTGTTCAACCTGCTGATCCTGGGCATCGGCAATGTGGCCGCGAGCTTCCTCTTCCCGAGCCTGATCGCCCATTGGACCGACCCGGCGACCAAGATGGTCGACTATCGCAGCCTGTTCCTGGTCCCGACCGGCATGGCCCTGGTCGCCATCCTGATCCTGGCGCTCTTCTTCCACCCGCCGCACCGCGGACCGGTGGCGGACAACGCCGCGGCCTGATCAGCCGTGGACGGTGTCCGCTTCGGGCTCCGGCGGCGGAGGCGGCGGTGGCGTGCGCTTGGGCGGCGCGCCGAAGGTCCAGGCGAAGCCGACGTAGGCTGCTCGGACGCGCCCGACCGCCATCGCATGATCGCGCAGCTGCGGGGTCTCGGTGAAGAGGTTCAAGTGGTAGTTGCCGAGCACGTCCTGCACCGTCACCACGCCGGCCAGCTTGTCGCTGAACTTGTGACGGTAGCCCAGGAAGGTCAGGAAGTTGGGGTCCACATGGCCCTGCGGCGTCAGCTGCCGGGCGTTCATCTGGCCGCTGGCCTGGAAACTGTCGGTCGATGTCGCCTGCCAATTGAGGCTGAAGCGGCCGCCGCCTTCCAAGGCCGAGCTTGAGCCCGCCAACCCGACTGCTCCGGGCACCACGAGCCCGCCGGTGTCGATCTCCGCGTAGTAGACGTTGGTCGAGACGTTGTAGCTCAGGTTCTTGGTCAGGTGGCCGTTGGCCACGAGCTCAAGCCCCGCATGGACGCTGGAGGCCAGGTTCTCCTGGATGTTCAGAAAAACGTTCGGGCCGATCTCGATACCCACATTGGTGAAGTCGTGGCTGGAGCGGCGATAGTAGGCGGTCGCCAGGTAGAAGGTCCCGCCCGTGCGGTACTGGTAGCCGGCCTCGAAGGCGTCGGTCTGCTGCGGCTTCAGGTCCGGATTGCCCTGCCGGAAGGAGAAGGGGTCGTTCTCAACGCGGAAGGGGTTGAGGTCGGCCGGATTGGGCCGCGAGATGCGCCGGCTGTAGCTCAGCGTCAGGCTTTGGGCGTCGCTGAACTTGTAGTTCAGGTGCAGGGTTGGATAGGCGTTGAAGGCGTTGGTGTCGTGGATGACGCCGTTTGTCACTTGGTCGAGATCGAGTTGCACGTCCTCCAGCCGCAACCCGCCCAGCAGGGTGAAGTCGCCGAATGGCTGCTCATAGGTGAGGTAAGCGGAATTGATGATCTGCTTGTAGCGGAACAGGTTGGTTAGAGTCGGGTCCGGCCCGGCGCTAGCCTCCATGGTCCCGCGCGTGGCGACGTTGTCGTAGCTATTGTCGTCGATGCGGAGGTCGTAGCCCGCCTTCAGCCGTCCGTCGCCCGGCATGGGCCGTTTCAGGTCGCTGCGGATGTCGGTCAGGGTCAGGATGTTGTGGCTGCGGATGTCCTGGAAATTCTCTGTCGTGGTCGGCAGGCTGGTCGTGGCGTCGAAGCCAGTTTCGTTGCGTTCGTAATTGGTCTCGTGGCTGGCGCTCACGGAAAGCTCGTCGTCGACCCCATGGACCCGCCGCCAGCTCGCCTGGGCGCCGTCATTCTCGCGCCCTCGCCTAAGGACACCGGTCTGGTCGAAGACCTCGTTCAGCGTTCCGCCGGGGTCGAAGCCCCGAAGGTGGGTGATCGTGCTGAAGTCCTGTTCGCTCTGGTTGGCATGGGCCTCGACCGAGATCCGGTCGGTCTTGCTGAGGTCGTAGTCGGCGCCCAGGCGGGTGTTCCACTGGTCGAAGGGGCCGCGCAGGCTGAAAACCTGGTGAGTGGTCTGGGTGAGGGCGCCGGTGACGTCGAACAGGCTGCGGTCGTCGGGGTTGATATTGTGCTGCGGGTCGTGGCGGAACCCCGCGTCGCCCGACAGCGTCAGGTCGTTGGAATTGTAGGCGCCGGAAACCCCGCCGTTGCGCCGTCCCGCCGTGCCCACATTGTAGCGGACGCTGCCCGAGGTCCCGGCGCGATGGGTCTTCTTCATCACCAGGTTGATGATGCCGGCGCCGCCTTCCGGCGAGAACTCGGCCGAGGGGTTGGTGATCACCTCCACCCGCTCCACGGAATCCGCCGGCAGAGACTGCAGCGCCTGGGCCGCGCTCTGGCCGCGGAACAGGGCCGAGGGCTTGCCGTCCACCAGGATGGTGACGTTGGGATGGCCGCGCAGGGAGACGTTGCCCTGCACGTCCACCTCGACCGAGGGGATGTTCTTCAGGGCGTCGCTGATCGTGCCGGTGGTCGCGGCCAGATCGTTGGCGACCCCATAGCTGCGCCGGTCGATGGAGCTGCGGAAGCCGTTCTGCGAGGCGCCGGTGACCACGACCTCATCCACGGTCTTGGACCCTGGTGGCTTGGCGGTCGCGGCAGGCGGTTTCTTGCCCGGCGCGGCCTTGGCGGGCGCCTTCGCCGGCGCGCCGGGAGGCGCCTGCGTCGCCTGGCTTTGAGCCGCGGACGGCTGCGTCTGGGCGTAGGCGCCCGTCGCCGCGGCGGCGGCCGTCGCCGCAAGCCAGATCCCCGCCCGATGTCGCACGCCGATTTCCCCCGATCGCGCCGGGCTGTCTAAGGGAGCCCGGTCACCAAAGTCTAATCGAGCGCGACTTCATGGCGCCGGTTGGGCGGAGCGGAGGGGGCTATCGCGCGACGCTGGCCCGGGCGCGTTGCAGGCGGGCGGGACGGGCCTCATCGGCGTCGGCCGCCTCCAGCACCGCCATCAGCGCATTCTTGAGGGCCTGGCCCTTGCGCCCGTCCGGCAGCTTCTCGCCGCCAGGGCCGGTCACATAGAAGGCGTCGACGGCGCGTTCGCCATAGCCGTCGATATGGGCCGACAGGATCGACAGGCCGGCGTCGGCGATGGTCCGCGCCAGGGCCGCCAGCAGGCCGGGGCGGTCGCGCCCGGACGCCTCGATCACGGTGGAGGTCTCCGAGGCGTCGTTGTCGAAGGTCACCGTGGGCACGATGGCGAAGGCGGCGGCGCGGCCGAAGTCGGCGGCGCGGCGGGGTTCTCGCGGCTGATGCTCGCCCCGCGCCGCGGCCTCCAGCGCCTCCACCAGCCGCTCCAGCGCCCGCGGGCTCTCGACGCCGAACGGCTGGCCGGTGGCGTCCTGCAGGTAGAAGACGTCCAGCGCCAGGCCGCCCTTCGAGGTGAACACCCGCGCGCCCAGCACATTGGCGCCGGCGCCGGTCAGGGCCTCGGCCAAGTCCACGAACAGCCGCGGCCGGTCCGGCGCGGCCACCACCAGCTCGGCGGCGTTGCGATCCGGCCGGATGCGGCCCTCCGCCGCCGCGCCCTCTCCGGCCCGGCGCGCCAGGGCGGCGTGGGCCAGCACCTCCGGCTCGCTGAAGGCGGTGAAATAGGCGTCCTCCATGGCGTCGGCCCAGGTCTCCGAGGCGGGATCGGCCTTGGCCGCGCGCACCCGGGCGTCATAGGCGGCGTTCTCGTGGTAGCGCTTCAGCGCCGCCGCCGAGTCCGAGCCGCGGCCGCCGCGGAACACCGCCTCGGTCGCGCCGTAGAGCTCGCGCAGCAGCTGGCCCTTCCAGCCGTTCCAGACGCCGGGCCCGACGGCGCGGATGTCGGCCACGGTGAGCACCAGCAGCAGGCGCAGCCGCTCCGGCGTCTCGACGATGGCCGCGAAGTCGGTGACTGTGCGCGGGTCGGAGATGTCGCGCTTCTGGGCGTAGTCGCTCATCACCAGGTGGTGCTCCACCAACCAGGCGACCAGCTCGATCTTCGACCGCTCCAGGCCGATCCGCTCGCAGGCCTGGCGCGCGGCGCGGGCGCCCGCCTTCTCCTGACCGCCCACGCCGCCCTTGCCGGTGTCGTGCAGCAGCATGGCCAGGAACAGGGCCTCGCGGTCGGCGATCAGCGGCGTGATCGAGGTCGACAGCGGATGGTCGTCGCTGTGCCGCCCGTTGAAGATGTCGGCGATCACGCCCACGGCTCTGAGCGTGTGCTCGTCCACCGTGTAGGAGTGGTACATGTTGAACTGCATCTGGGCGACGATGCGCCCGAACTCCGGCAGGTAGCGGCCCAGCACGCCGGCGTCGGTCATCAGGGTCAGCGTCCGCTGCGGATCGCGGCCGTGCGCCAGGATCGACAGGAACACCTGCGCCGCATGCCGGTCACGCCGCACCGCCGAGGTGATCAGGGTCGACAGCCGCGTGGCCGCCGTGAAGGCGTCCGGATGCAGGTCGAGGTTGCGCTCGTCGGCGATCTTGAACAGCCGCAGCAGGTTTATCGGGTCGCGCTCGAAGACGTCCGGCCCGTCGATGTTCAGCCGCCCGCCGATCTCGTGGAAGCCCGGCTCGTCCAGCGCCTTGCGCTTCTGCCGCCGCCGGCCCGGCAGCAGCCGCGACAGGCCCTTGGGCGCGACCTTGACGTTCTCGGCCTCGAGCTTGGCGGCGAACACTCGGGTCAGCGCGCCCACCTCCTTGGCGATCAGGAAGTAGCGGCGCATGAACCGCTCCACCGCCGGATTGTCGGGGCGGTCGCCATAGCCCATGCGCCGGGCGATCTCCGGCTGCAGATCGAAGGTCAGCCGCTCCTCCGGCCGCCCGGTGGCGAAGTGCAGGTGCGAACGCACCGCCCACAGGAAGTCGAACGCCTGGATGAAGGCGCGCACCTCCCGGTGCTCGAACATCTCCAGCTGCATCACCTTCTCGATGGACTGGCCGGGGTGCAGGTATTGGGCGATCCAGAACAAGGTGTTGAGGTCGCGCAGGCCGCCCTTGCCCTCCTTGATGTTGGGCTCGACCATGTAGCGGCTGGCGCCGGCCCGGGCGTGGCGCTCGTCGCGCTCCTTCAGCTTGGCGGCGACGAATTCGGCGCCCGTGCCCTTCACCACCTCGTTCTGGAAGCGCCGCGTCAGCTCCTCGGCCAGCTTCTCGTCGCCGATCAGCCGGCGCGCCTCGAGGATAGAGGTGCGGATGGTGAAGTCCTCGCGCGACAGCTTCACACATTCTTCGACCGTCCGCGAAGCGTGGCCGACTTTGAAGCCCAGGTCCCAGAGGGCGTAGAGCATGTACTCGATCACGCTCTCCACATGGGCGGTCTGCTTGTAGGGCCGCAGGAACAGCAGATCGATGTCGGAGTAGGGCGCGAGCGTGCCGCGGCCATAGCCGCCGACGGCCATGAGCGCCAATCTTTCGCCTTCAGTCGGGTTGCGGGCGCGGAACACATGGACGGTGGTGAAGTCCCAGAGCGCGGTGATCACCTCGTCGGTGACGCCACTGAGCAGCCGCGCGGTCTCGATGCCGCCGGCGCCGTTCTCCAGCCGCTCCTTGGCGATCATCCGACCACGGAACAGGGCGGCCTTGAGGATCTCCAGCGCCGCCTTGCGCTGCGCCGGCCCGTCGCCGGCCTCCAGAGCCGCGGCCGACAGCTGGGCGCGCAACCGCACGCCATCGACGACATATTCCAGGCGGGTCGGTTTCAGGCGCGGCGGCATGATCGCAGATATAGGCGAGTTGCTGACGCCCCGCCTCTGTCTTCGCAGTCAGGCCAGCCCCAACACCTTCAGCACCCCGAAGGCCAGGGCGCCCAGGAAGACCAGCGACAGGGTGACGGTGGCCGCCGCGCGCGGCCCCACCTTGGCCATCGCCGGCAGATCCACCGCCAGGCCTAGGGCCGCCATGGCCACCACGGTCAGCCAGCCGGTGACGGTCGACGCAGGCGCGACAAGATCACTGGGCACGAAACCCGCGGAGCGCACCGCGATCAGGGCCAGGAACGCCACGATGAACCAGGGGACCAGCTGGTGCAGCCTCGCCGCCGGCCGCTTCGCGCCGCGCCGTGCGCCGCTCTGCGGGTTCGTGCAGGAGATCGCCAGGACCACCGGCCCCAGCATCAGCACCCGCACCAGCTTCACCACCGCGCCCACCTGGGCGGAAAGTGAGCTCACCGGCGCGGTGGCCGCCAGAACCTGCGGCACCGCATAGACAGTCAGGCCGGCCAGGACACCGAAGGCGTGGGGCGACAGGCCGAGCAGGCCCGAGAGCATCGGCAGCAGCAGCACCACGACGACGCCCAGCACAGCCGTGAAAGCGATGGACGCGGCCACGTCGTCGCCGTCGGCGTCGATCACCGGGGCGATGGCGGCGATGGCGGAGTTGCCGCAGATCGCGTTCCCGCAGGCGATCAGCAGCGCCATCTTGTGCGGCATGCGCAGCAGCCGGCCCAAGCCATAGCTGGCCACGATGGCGGCCGCGACCACCGCCGGCACGCCGACGAGGAGAGCCGGGCCCAGCCGCAGGATCGCCGAACCGCTGATGGTGGCGCCCAGCAGCACCACCGCCACCTCAAGAACCGTCTTGGCGCAGAAGGCGATACCGGCCTGGAAACGGGCCCCCGGCGTCCAGGCGGCGCGCACCGCCGCCCCGATCAGGATCGCCAGCACCAGGGCCTCAAGCCAGGCGCGACCCAACCAGCGGGCCTCCAGCGCCTGGGCGGCGTAGGCGCTTGCCGCAATCGCCACGCAGAGCAGGACACCCGGCAGCCGGTCCCAGGTGAGGCGTGGCCGGAAGCTGCTTTGCGAAAGGACGAGATCGGCCATGGCCTGGGATCGCGCCGGGTGAACAACAAATCCAACGAGTTCTTTTTTTCCAACTCATCATT